>RFNU01000105.1 GCA_009927065.1 bacterium
ATTCAAACTTTTTGTTGAAATTATAAAAACATTATTTTCAATGAGTTAAATAACAAATAAGCAATGAAGTCCTCATAATTATTGGGGGTATGACTATCATTGTGGTATGATTTTCAAATTACAGATTATTGTGCACAAAAGGTAGTTGCAGTTATGCAGACGCTTATCGAGTCGCTACAAAAAGAATTACAAGATGTTTCTAGAATTCACGATCTTCACCAGCTTAAAGCGCTTTATTTAGGTAAAAAAGGCCCATTAACTCAAGCTTTAAAAGAGTTAGGATCCTTAAGTCCAGATGAGCGTAAAGTTAAAGGCGCTCAGCTTAATACAATCAAACAACAGATCATAGAGTTGTTGGATAGTAAAGAGCAAGCATTAGTTGATCAAGAACAACAAGAGCAATTAAAGAGCCAAGTGCCAGATGCAACATTAGCTGGAAAACCTTTTCTCTCATCAGTAGGCTACACCCATCCTTTAACACAAATCAAACAAGAGCTCATAGCATTATTTATTCAACGAGGATTTGATTGTGCTCAAGGGCCTGATATTGAATCAGAATATTACAATTTTGAAGCATTGAATATTCCCGATGATCACCCTGCTCGACAAATGCACGATACTTTTTATATTAATCCAGGAACTGTCTTAAGAACGCATACATCACCTGTGCAGATTCGTTATTTAGCTGATCATCAACCGCCTATTCGTATGATAGCCCCTGGCCGAGTATACCGTTGTGACTTCGATCCGACTCATACACCTATGTTTCATCAGTTAGAAGGATTAGTCATTCACCCATCTGCTTCTCTCATTGAGTTGCGGCAGCTTTTGCAAGAAGTGCTGAATCAATTCTTTGGTGCTGATTTGCCAATGCGCTTTAGACCCTCTTATTTTCCATTTACTGAGCCTTCTATTGAAGTTGATATTGGTTGTGTTGCGTGTCATCAGAAAGGATGTTCTTTATGCAAACACAGTGGTTGGTTAGAAGTACTAGGCTGCGGCATGGTGCATCCTTCTGTTCTTATTGAAGCGGGCTTAAATCCAGAAGAAGTCCAAGGATATGCGTTTGGACTAGGGATAGAACGTTTAGCGATGCTGAAGTTGCGTGTGCCAGATTTGAGATTATTTTTTGAAAATCATCTCGATTTTTTAAAGCAATTTAAAGGATAGTGCTTATGTTATTAACATTACAATATTTACAATCTCTTTTTGGTGTAAAAAACACAGCAGAGCAACTCGGTGAGATTTTAACCAGCCATGGTTTAGAGGTTGAACGTATTTGGTCTATGCAACCGGATCATCAATTAGATGTCGTCAGAGTACAAAACCAACTATCATCCGATTTGTATGAAGGACTTCTGGAAAATGGCGCAACTATCAAGTTCAAAACATCAAGCACATTAGTGACCAATCAACGTTATGTTGTATGCTTGATGAATCATCAGTGGGAGCTAGCAACACCAGCTTATTTAGGATGGTCCACGTTAGTCACACCGTTAATCGTACCCGAAGAACAAACGGCACAACAGGCTTGGAGCTTGTCAGATACGTTGATTGAGTTATCCATTACGCCCAATCGTGGTGATTGTTTAAGTTATTTAGGAATTGCGAGAGAGCTCGCTCTTGCTGAGCGTCAATTTTTTGATCATCAAAGATTTTTTGATCAATGGGAGCAACGTTATCCCGTAAGATGGAAAGCTCAAACGGATGCCCAAGCTGTGGTTGATAATACTATGTGTACATCATATGCTTTAGCCCAAGTGCAGTTTAATGCTCCTTTACCGACCCCGTTTTGGTTAGAATGTTTTTTAATCAAGCATGGTATTGCCTCCAAACATCCTGTTGTCGATATGACAAATTATCTTATGCTGGTGTTTGGTCAACCAACTCATGCCTTTGATAGAGCTCGGATCAAGTATCCGTTAAGTGTCCAGCATTATCCATCTAGTGATAAAAAATTAACATTATTAACGGGAAAAACTGTAACATTATCTGCACCAACAGCTGTTATTGCACATCATGATGATATTTATGCATTAGCAGGGTTAATGGGAGCTCAAGAGGGATCGGTTGATCAGTCAACACGTTCAGTTCTTATCGAGTCAGCGTGTTTTGTTCCTAAAGCGGTCAGAAGCATGCGCTTTGTTGGCCTGACAACAGATGCTAGTGCGCGCTTTGAACGAGGTGTTGATCGCCATTATCAACAGCAAATGTTAAGGCTCTTATGTGGTTTAATTCAGTCTCTTGATGCGAGTGTAGAGTGTTTTGAGCCAAAAATATTTGAACGTGATGTCACACCTGCTGTCCACATTCAATTGACGCAGCATGATATTAATAAACTGATAGGCGCACCCATTGATATCAAGCAGACCCAGGAGATTATAAAAGCACTAGGTGGATCGCACGATGGTGTGAACATAGCTTGGAATGCTCCTAGCTGGCGCTATGATTTATCTCTCAAACAAGATGTGATTGAAGAAGTCGTCCGTCTTTATGGACTCGATCGGTTACCTTTTACATTATCACGACAAAAGCAAACGCCAATAGCTTTAAAGACACACATCGATCCTTGGATCAGGTTAGGATTTAATGAAGTTGTTACTTATAGCTTTATTAGCAAACGTCACGCTGATCTTTTTACAGCAAAACCTCTTATTGAATTAAGCAACCCCATGACGCAAGATATGGCGGTGATGCGCCCTAGTTTATGGCCATCCTTACTCTCTGTTGCTGCATTAAATGCTCGTTTCGGAGAACGTGGAGTTCAGTTAGTTGAGCATGCCCCTATTTATGGCGAACATTTAGCGGATCGTCAACGTTTTGTTGTGGCGGCATTATTGATGATTGAAAAACATCAACGTGCTTGGCATATCAATAAAAAAACAACACAAACAGACTTTTATGAAGTAAAGGGGTTGCTTGAGCAGTTATTAGCTCAGCATAGTGATCTTGAATTTGAAAAAACTGTTCACTATCCTGGATTACATCCACAATTGCAGATGTGCATCAAAGTAAAAGGAGAAGTTAAAGGTGTCTTTGGGCAGTTGCATCCAGTCTTAAGCCATCAAGAAGAATGGCCAATGAGCTGGTTGATAGAATGTGATGCTGATTTAATGGAGAAAGATGCAATAAAAACCTTTAAACACTTTTCTCGCATGCCTAAAATTTCTAGAGATTTGGCACTTATAGTGCCTCAAAGCATTTCTGTGATGAGTATAATAAAATTTATTGAAAATAATCAAAGCCAAGCTCTTCAATCTGTGCAAGTTTTTGATTACTATAAAGGGGATCACGTCGCAGAAGGCTTTATTAGCTTAGGTGTTGAACTTGTATTTCAACACCCTACAAAAACATTAGAAGAAGTTGAAATTGGACGATATGTCCAAGATATACTTTCGAAACTTAAACATGAATACGATGTAATATTGAGGGATTAACTTATGGCAATCACAAAAGCGGATATCGCTCAAGATATTTTTGAACAGGTCAAAATACCAAAAAAAGATGCTCGTGAATTAGTAGAACATTTTTTTAATTTGATTAGTGAAGGACTAGAAAAAGGCGAAGATGTGCGCATTTCCGGATTCGGTAATTTTGATTTAAACGATAAAGATCTTCGTCCAGGTCGCAATCCAAAAACTAAAGAGCCTGTGCCTATTTCAGCTCGTCGAGTTGTCACTTATAAGGCTTCTCACAAAGTTAAAGAACGTATTGAGTCAATCGATGCCAGTAAAGTAGAAGTTTCTAAGAGACGGGATGTAGAGAAAACTTATTCAGAAGAATAAGCCATCGAAGCCTATTGATCTAAAACAAGCTAAACTTTCTTGCGAGATGGCTTAGCTTGTTTCTGGTTCATTTTCAACGAATAAGAGAATATAGTGCTAACATTATAAGAAAATAGAGCTTTTCTTATGAATTACTGGTTATGGAAGATCGCTTACTATGTCCTCATTATTCCTGTGTTTATCACATTACCCCTATTAACTCTTCTTCCTGAGTCATCGCGTAAGGATGTCTTGACAGCTTCCGCTCCAATATTAAAACCTTTAACGATTAATATGCTTTTTCCTGGATTATTAAAAGGTCCTTCAGTTTTTATAGAATCGAATGTTGATAAAAAAGACAGTGATAGGTTGTTATTGTTTTTTGCGGGAAATAACAATACAAGTGCTGAGGCTTTAACGATTCTTCAACATATTCCTTTTAGTGATCAGACTGTAGCAGATACAACGGTGATGCCTAGTGTCAGCATTCCTTTAATTTACCAGCCAAATCAAGTCCGTTATATAGAGGCGCTTAGACTAAAAATAGAATCATATATTCAAGAATATCCAAACTTAAAGACATTATATATTGCAGGACATTCCTTAGGTGCTGCAATCTCCATACAAATCCTGGTTGAGCTTATTCCCCGCTATCCTCATTTAGAGTTTTTATTCACAGCAGATAGAAGTTTTCAGCGATTATGGGATGTGGCTGAGTTTCGTTATGGAAAGACATTAGCCCAATTGATGAAAAAAACCTTTGGTTTAATATGGGAATTTGATTCTATAAAAGCTTTAGAGATATTAAAGCAATATCCTCAACTGACTTGTTTTTTTTATCAAGTCTCTTATGATGAAGTGTTAGGTGATGATGCTCTTTTGATCAATCCGTTCCTAGAACAACCGAGTTCTTTTCCAAAAACATGGAAACTTGAGTATACGATATATGATAACGACGGGCCCATTCATGCTCTGGCTTATCAAGATCTTATTAAGCGGACTGATATAAAAAAATCAGTAACGCTCGTGCAAGGAGTTATTAAAAAGCCTTAAACCACGATCTTTTTCCAGCACAACAATGGACTTATCCATTGAGAAGAAGAAGAGATGATCATCGCCGACATATGCTAAAAACATAAAGCTTGATAGTAGCATCAGTGATAATACATCTTGTTCTTCGCTATAAGTATCAATGACGATTATGCGGTCTGTAATAAAAAAAGCCGCATATCATCGTTAATGCTAACGGCAAGATCGATAAAAGATATCTTTTACCTTAGATCTTTCTCGCTGGAGAAAGATTGGGTGAGGCATTAAAGGCATAAAGCTGTTTCTAGAAGAGTAATGCAGCGTCCTTGCTTAAACTGACAAGCAATTCGGGTGCTAGGATAAGTCCAAGAGGCATCAGCAATAGTGCATTAGAATACAACGCGTTGCTTGGATATTTATCTTTGAGGTCATTCATATGCAGATTAATAATCAAACATGATACATAAAAAGCGATAATCAGACTGCCTAATGGATTAACATGATTTTTCAGATTTCCGCAATAAAGAATACTGTAAAGAGTTACTAAGCTGATCAGAAAAATAGAAAAACAATTTAAAAATAATTCTTTATGAATGAATTCTGTGTTTGGTCTAAATAATAAGGACAATACAGGATAACAGTATAATATTGTAATCATACTTGCTAGATTAAAAATAGGATGCATGTTTGAATATACAATTATCCCACATGCCATAACGATAAGAAGATAAGAATAAACATCCTTAATCTGTGCGTTGATCCAACAAAAAAATTTTTTTAACATCATAAATAAAACCCGTATTTTTTAATAGCTTATTTCATAAGCAGTTTCATATTATAATAAAAATTATTTATTAGCTATATATCTATTATCTTAATTGAAGACATAATTGCATAATAAATGATTTAATCATGATACAAAGCATTTTTAAAAGGATATCCTGAGAAAAACAGTCATCCCGAGAATCGCAAAACTCAAGCTGAGTGTGTTTGCGTGCATTGTGGCTATACGGCGCATGCAGA
>RFNU01000155.1 GCA_009927065.1 bacterium
CAATTAAAATAGCAATAAATCGCTCGAGTGAACCCAAAACAGCCCGATGAATCATAACAGGATGTTGGCGTTGGCCATCACTATCAATATAGGTGGCTCCTAATCGACGCGGTAAAGAAAAATCTAACTGAACAGTACCGCACTGCCATTTACGGCCTAGACAATCTTGTAACTGAAACTCAATTTTTGGTCCATAGAATGCCCCTTCGCCTGGTTGGATCTCATAAATTAAGCCTTCATGTTCAAGTGCATCTGCTAAAGATCTTTCTGCTTTATCCCAAAGATCATCGCTACCTACACGCTTTTCTGGTCTTGTTGATAATTTAATCAAAATTGTCTCAAAACCAAAAGTTTTATACACGTGGCGCAGTAAACGATTAAAGCGGACAACCTCTTCTAAAATTTGATCTTCCGTACAGAAAATATGTGCGTCGTCTTGTACAAAGTTTCTAACGCGCATAATGCCATGAAGGGCCCCTGAAGGCTCGTAACGATGGCAAGAACCAAACTCAGCTAAACGAAGTGGTAAGTCTCGATAACTGTGAAGTTTTTGATTAAAAACTTGAACATGACAAGGGCAATTCATTGGTTTAATAGCATATTGTCTATTTTCAACTTCAGTCTGAAACATGTTTTGGCGATACATTTCCCAGTGCCCTGATAATTCCCAAAGATTTCTATCCACGATTTGAGGAGTTTTAATCTCTAAATAATCTTCAGCAATAGCTTGGCGCATAATATTTTCAATTAATCGAAATAAAGTCCAACCCTGTTCATGCCAAAAAACCATACCTGGCGCTTCTTCTTGCATATGAAACAGCTCTAAACGTTTCCCCCAAACACGATGATCACGTTTTAAAGCTTCTTCTATTTGAAAGAGATGCTGTTCTAAATCAGATTTTTTTGCAAAGCAAACACCATAAATACGTTGGAGCATTTTATTATGATGATCGCCACGCCAATAAGCTCCTGCAACTTTCATTAATTTAAAATGCTTAATAAAGCTTGTATTAGGAACATGTGGCCCACGACACAAATCAATAAAATCTCCTTGCTGATAACAAGATAGGATCTCATCACCAGAAATTGATTCAATAATTTCAACTTTGTAATATTCACCCATGCTTTTAAATAAACTAATCGCTTCTAACCGAGTGAGTTCACGCCTAGATACTGTTAGGTTACGAGCTGCAATTTCATGCATTTTTTTCTCAATAAGAGGAAGATCTTCTTCATTAAATGGCTGTGAAACATCAAAGTCGTAATAAAATCCATGCTCAATCACAGGACCAATAGTGACTTGAGTTCCAGGAAATATTTCCTGTACAGCCTGAGCCATTAAGTGTGCGGCAGAGTGACGCAAAACATCCACCCCTTCTAAGGAGTCAGGTAAAATAATTTCTACGGCACAATCTGTATCAATAAGTGTGCTTAAATCGCGCGATACTCCATTAATTTTAACAGCTACCGCTTCTTTAGCTAAACGCATTGAAATTTGTTGTGCTAATGCTGCTGCTGTTAAAGGCTGATCAAAAATACGTTGTTGACCATCGGCGAGGGTCACCTTAACCATACACACACTCCATAAATTTAATTTCACTATGATACCAAAACCAGCAAAGCAACTCCACTTTTAGGAAAAATGATCAAAGAAGCCGTGAGTAACTCCATTGATCTATTGAGGAAATAAAACGAAATTGAGTTATAAAATTGAAAAAGCGGCTGAACATGTCACAAAGGTCATCACATAAAGAGCAATCACATTCATTGAGAACCTGGAACGAAGTTGGCCATTACAAAGATTGTTGCTTGCAAGAACATTATCAGCTGATAGAGAAAAAAAGCAACAGCGGGTTTCGCAGTTGCTTGATGAGATATAGACTGCCTTTAACGACGTAACGTCTTCACCTGGCTCATTCTTTTTATTAAAGCTGGATTGCTTGTACTTATCTCTGGATTTTCCATCATAGTTTTAGGAGTATCGCCATTATTATTGCATATGGATGAATCAGCCCCTGCATTCAACAAGATAGTACACGCATCATCATTTTTTAGCGAAACAGCTTTATGTAATGCGGTATTACCTGCTCTATCCTGCACATTAATATTCACATTCCTCTCAATTAAAAGATTAATTAACTCTAAAGCGCTTTGTTGATCACTGTGATTAGCCGTCCAAACAATAAGCGGCATCCCTCCTTCTAATGAATTAATACGATTAACATCTTCAGATGGATTATCTTTTAATGCTGCCAGTAATAATTTAGGATCTTCAGTTGCAAAAGCTATAGCAATAGTATCTTCAAAAGTGGGTGCAACATCTAAGAGTAACACGGGCTGCCGTTGTTCTATCAAAGGATTCTCCACGATAGCGCGTAACCCAGTGGAATACTCTGTATCTGCTAACTCCCCTAAAATACGGCAAGCGAATTCTTTACTAAAAAAATCTTTTTTCACCCCTTCAGATAATGCTGTTGAGTGAGCCTGCGGCAATAAACTATTAAAGTGAAGACCGTTTGTTTGTATGTTGATAATACTTTTTCTATGAGCATCTGATGCATCAGAAAAATAGACATGTTGATCACCATTGGCGCTAACGACGTTAATCGCTAAATTAAGCTGATTCATGATCAATTCAGTGTATGATATATTAGAATAATCTGTACGACCGCGCATTAACTGCTTTTGTTGTTCTACTAATTCCTCAAATCTCGTAGCTAATTCCTGTTGCAAAAAGGCCCTTCTTGCTGCATCATTAACGCCATAAGGATAACGTGTTAGACTTTCTTTATATAATCGTTTAAAAGGAGAAGTTGGACCATATTGCTCATCAAGTTGCTGCTGTATTTCTGCAGGGGTGGCTTGTATTGCCTGTGCTGGAGAAAGATTTTGACCAAAAGCCAATACGTATTCTTTAGATGGATCGGCATTATATAAACTCAATACGTCTTGATAAGAGATCTCTAATGTATCTATTGCCATATGGCGTAACACTGGGCTAATGCCGATACGTAAAACTAAGCGCGCATCAGGATCTGATGTATCGCATTTTCTTAACCAATCAAATAATTCTTCAGATGAATTAAACGCTCCTTGAGTATATTGATTAACTTGTTGAAAAAATTTTTCTTTAAATTCCGGCAAGATATTGTTGATCAAGGCAGGATTTGCTTTTATCAACTCAACAAAACTGAATAATACACTTGTAAATAAGCAGTTATTATCACCAACAACAGGTATCATTTGATAATCATAAAATGGTGCTGGGTTATTGATATATTCAGCCTGTTTAATAAACCCTTTTTGTTCCTTTTTTGCCTCTTCGGCTTGTGGATTGCCCTCTGCCACTAACAAATCGTATAAAGCTTGATGATCTTGGCGTCGTAGTGTTACTTCAGCTTTTGCTTCATCTATACGATCGAGAACAGTCGATTGAATCATTGATGCTGCCTGGTTGAGTGCTATTGCATCAGTTTTTTTTAAGAATGGATTTGTTATGAAGGCTTGTGAACCCAAAAGTCTAATTGCCCCTGTTCTTGGAGTGTTGAGTAAAATTGCTACCACCATACTCATAAATCTAGTAATAGCCCCCAAAAATCCTTGTCTTTTCTCTGCCATAATAGTGCCTCTAACATTGATAAAGAGTGTTTCTGACAGACATATAGCATTGAATATTGTTTTTTTATCTTTAATCAATATGTAAAAGAAGTATTTCTCAGGATCAAGAAAAATATTTTTCATAGAGGATGTTATACTCAAAAGCTTCTGGTAGCCCACCGGACTTCATGACTACCCAAAAAAACCACAGGAGTAATCCCCCTATTTACACTAACCCAATTTCCTCTCATGCTTATTGACTTTGAAGCTCAAGGGCGTTATTATCGTTTGGTCTTTAGGCGCGTAGCTCAGTGGTAGAGCATCACCTTGACATGGTGGTGGCCGGTGGTTCGATCCCACTCGCGCCTACCAAATCATTCTCTGTCATCTGTCTTAATTTTCCCAAGATAACTGTCCAATTTTCTTCATTTCAATCAAAGCATGATCATGATTTATAATATAATATTTTTATTCAGATAGTACTCCAAGATTGATGTCCACCCCCTAGATTTTTTTCTACATGATTACATTGCACAAACGGGCAATCATACTGATTTTATTGCGTTTTTGATAGTCTCGCTTGTAAAAAGCAAACTTTACTTATATTATTTAGTAAGGGTGTCTATAGCAAAGTTGGATGTTATCGCTCATGAAGTACCCATTTTATAGGCTTATATTGACGACATTCGTATGTCTTTATCCACTGTTGAGTCAAGCTGCTGTTTTTAGTTTTCCTAAAGATCCTGAATGGCCATTAATGAGTTTATCAAGCTCTCGTCTCCATGAACTCAAAACAGAAGAAACAGTCTTTACAAATACTCAGCTGATTATTAGAAATTTGTACAGACAACCCATCGTTTCTCGTAAAAACGAACAATTATCCATTACTCCTAAATTACTTTCAGAGTGGAGTCAATTTTGTTTGTTACAAGTTGAACCCTCAACAAAAACGCCTTTTTCTTTTAATTCAGGCTTTGGGTATCGACTTAAACATTATAAAATGTATGATCTCTCTGAGCGCCATCATATTAATCATTTTCAGCCAAGTTTTCTTATGCCCATAACGATGAGAACAAACTTTTACTTGCAGAACTGGGAATTAAAAACATTAGCTAATCTTGAATTTGACATCGATCAACACTACATATCGCGCAATATAAACATTACTCAAACACTCATCAACCATGAAACTACTTTTAGTGATTTTATTTTTAGCATCCATGCCGAGCACTCTCAATTTTTAGCCATGGAACATGATTCGTACAGATCGAGACCAAAAATTAATGTGATTTTCATCATGGCAGCAGAATTTATCTAGATTTTTAAGGGTAGTTATGAAAAAATGCCCTTAATTGTAGTATAAAATGAGTAGTGTGTTATGTGTTGGAAGATACTTGGTATTTGGACTGTCGCAGGGGTGGCTTTAGCAGGAACATTTTACGATCATATTACACTGTCACCTGGTCTGAGTTATGATCAGTTTTTCCGCTATAGTTCAGCTGTTGTAGGTGAAAATTATCATAGCATTAGCCCAAAACTCAGCATTAATTGGTTTAAGAACTTTGGTAAAAGTCGATGGGGGATCGCTGTTGATGTGGAAGGCGATTATGATATTGAGCTTCATTCAAAGAACATGCTCAATAATGGACAAAGAACATTCAATGCACACTCATTTCTTTTTGATGGAAAATTAGCTTTACTGTATAAAGTGTCAAAAACACACGATGTTTCTTTAGCTTTAGGCGCTGGGGCTGGTTCTTTTTCTCTCAAAACATTTATTAATGCTAATTCAGATTATACACACTATGCTCACGCTTATTTACCTTTTGCGCGACTTTATAAAAACTATAATATTTTTAATGTACCAGGATCTTTCGTCTCCGAGTTATCCCGTGTTGACTGTTACTATTTCCAAGGGATGGGCTATCGTTTTGAAAATATATTTTGGTTGCAAGAATCCTCAACATTAAGTCAAGGTATCAAAGCTCACTACAATTTCTGGAACCTGAATTTAGGCCTTATCCGCAATAAACCTTGGATTAGCGCTCTACATTCTGCTGGATTAAGTTACGAAGTGCGCTTTAAATGAGCATTCCTCTGGGAGCGTACAAGCTTGTTCACAAAGTGCTCACAGCAACTCTTTTCTGGAGCAAATTAATGAACTACGCGCTTATATTACGCTCTTTGGATCAATTGACTCAGATAGATTATTACAGATTAATTATCTGTCTAACGTATTGATTAATTGATTATACAGCAAGTAACTTTTGTCCTTCAGCCGTGTCAATAACCTGATAACCTAAAGCACTGATTGCATCTCTTAATTTATCTGCCAGCTCAAAATTTTTCTGTTGGCGTGCTAATGCGCGTTGATTTAATAACTCTTGCACTGCAACAGGTAAAACTTCTCTTTCAATTTCCTCAGATCGTACCGCTAATCCCAAGACTCGATCCATCCATCCGATTAATGTAGAAGCGATTGCTTCAGCCTGTTGTGTATTGCACGATTCAAGCCGCTTAACATGCTTATAGATCCGCGCGAGTAACTCTGGGGTATTCAAATCATCACATAATGCATCCATCAACTCGTTATAAACAGTCTGATCAACAACATCATGATGAATGCTGGGCAGCCAGTGTGCAAGCGCACGATTCAACGAAGTCCATGAGCGCTCTGCTTGCTCAACCTTTTCTTTGGTAAAAGCTAATGGCTGTCGATAATGTGTTGTTAAATAGAAATAACGTAACACATTACTACCAAGCTCTTTTAACACATCATGCAAATAATGAAAATTACCCAAAGACTTTGACATCTTAATGTCATCAACTGTCACAAAACCAACATGCATCCAGTGGCGCGCTAATGGTCTTTTAAAACATGCTTCTGATTGAGCAATTTCATTTTCATGATGGGGAAACTTCAAATCGGCACCACCTAAATGAATATCTATCGTATCATGAAAAACGTTTTCAATCATGGCCGAGCATTCAATATGCCAACCAGGGCGACCTAAACCCCAGGGCGATCTCCATGCAGGCTCGCCCTCTTTAGAAGGCTTCCATAAGGTAAAATCACCTGCATGGCGTTTTTCGGTCGACTCAGCAACACGCGCACCATGAACCAACTCTTCTAATTTCTGTCCAGATAACTTCCCATACTCACTGAATGTTGATATCTCAAAAAACACTTCACCATCGACGACATATGCATGCCCTTGCTGTATTAATGTCTGAATCATATTAATGATAGTATCAATAGACTCAGTGGCAAGAGGTTCTTGATCAGGATGCTGGCAATGCAGCTGTTCCATGACTATACGCATAGATTGAATATATTGCTGAGTAATCAGATCACAAGATGTTTGTTGACTGTGTGCTTTATGAATGATTTTATCATCTAGATCTGTAATATTACGAACAGCTAAGACATCATAACCTTGCTCGCGCAACAGGCGCACGAGAACATCATAAATCACAAAAACACTACGGCCATGACCTAGATGGCAATGATCATAAACAGTGACACCGCAGCAATACAAGGAAATACGCTTATCTTCCTTCTGCGGCACTAAAAGATTAAGATCACGTGTTAGAGCATTATAGAGCTTTAGCTGCACGTAAGGTCTCCTTTATTCTGGCATCCATCGTCGTATGCTTCATATATTGATAAAGCGGCTCTAATGGGGGGCCGTCTTCAAGTCCTGTCATCAGCAACCGTAAAGGCATAAAAAGCTGTTTGCCTTTTAATTCTTTTTCCTTTAATCCAGCAAGAAGTGTTGACCAAGCTACTCCCCAATGCTGCAATAAGAATTCAAAGTGTTCAATCGTCCATCCGTAGGAGGAGAGCTGTTCATACGAACAGGCTAATTGCTCTTGATGCAACCGTGCAATCCATAAAGGAAGTTCACTTGCTTTTGTGATATTAGGGTGAACTAACTGCCAAAACGCATCAAGATTCTCCACCTGTTGCGCATAAGGTTGCAGCATGTTCCGTGCTTGATCACCATTTAATCGAGCAAATGCTTGTTTTTGCCAATAATCTAATTGAGTTTGGTCAAAATGAGCAGCGCTATTAGCGATAGAATCAAAAGTAAAATGATCTGCTATTGACTGTATTGAATAAAGTTCTGTTGAATTTAAATGATGACCTAAACGAGCAAGATAATTATTAATAGCTTCAGGCAAGTATCCTTCTTCTAATAACTCTTTAATAGAACGAGACCCCGTGCGCTTTGATAACGGTTTATGATCATATCCAAGAATTAATGGAAAATGTCCATAAGCAGGTATAGGTAACTTTAAACTCTGCAATAATAAAATTTGACGAGGTGTATTGGTCAGGTGATCATCTCCACGCAAGACATGTGTAACGCCTGTGAGAGCATCATCAATCGCATTACAAAAGAAAAATGTTGCTTGACCATCAGTCTTTTTAATAATGAAGTCACCAATATCTTGAGAATTGAATTCTTTAGTACCCATAATTTCGTCATGGAACGTGATTTTTTCTTGCCGCACATGAAATCTTAAAACTGGCTTAATACCGGCCTCTTCTTTGACTTGACACTCTTGATGCGAAAGATTGCGACAACGCCCACTATAACGGGGCGGTTGACTTTGTGCTAATTGAATTTTGCGCTCTAAAGCCAACTCATCAGGAGAGCAATAACAAGGATAGACTAAGCCATCATTGATAAGTTTTTGATAATACTCTTCATAAAGATGAGTGCGTTGAGACTGATGAACAACTAAAGTTGGATCATACTGCAACCCCATACGCACTAAATCGTTAAAAAGCTGGTCTGTATAGATCTGCTCTGAACGCTCTAAATCAGTATCTTCAATACGCACTAAAAAAACGCCTTGATGTTTGTGTGCAAAAAGGTAGCTAAAAAGTGCCGTTCTGAAATTACCTATGGTCATATAACCAGTAGGGCTTGGAGCAAAGCGTGTAACAACGCCATGTTGCGTGTTGATAGATGCTAACACAATACTAAATCCTTCGTTCTATCAAATAAAATTAAAACCTTTTATACTTCAAAGAGTCGATTTTTTCGAGTTATTATGATTATTTTCTGCTCAGATGTCCATTTGCACCTACACCCAGATGAAACACCGAATTTTCCAAAATTTTTAACACAGTTACCCAAAACAACTCGGGCACTCTTTATTTTAGGAGATCTCTTTGAAGTATGGTGGGGCGATGATCACCATTATACACCTTATCTAGCATGGGAAAAGATATTTTCTGATTTAAGGATACCGATTTACTTTATTGCTGGTAATCGAGATTTTTTATGTGGTAAGGATTTTTTTGAAAAAACAGGCATAATCCCTCTCAAAAGCGGCTGTGAAATTATGTTTGCTTCAAAGAAAATAAATATTTATCACGGAGATGAGCCTTTTATTTTACAGGATAAACCGTATCAAGCGATCAGACCATGGCTTCGCTCGCCTTTGTTACAAAGCCTCTTTTTAATGTTACCTGAACAATGGCGTAGAAAATTTAGTGTAAAAGCACGATTGCACTCGCAACCTTCTGCTTGTGTAAAAACACGTTATGACACCTCTGTAGCATTCAATATGCCTGCATCAATAGTGATTCATGGCCATTTGCATTTCGCCAAGGAAACTCATTTAGCAGACCACAGTTTTTATCAATTAGGCTGCTGGGATAATCAGGAATCGAGCTGGTTAGCTTTATCGGAAGAAGGAGTCTTTGAATGGCATTCTTTTTTAACAAAGAGTAGTTAGCTCTCTCAATCAGTTGTTGGCAATTAGTGCATTGCCAACATAGTGATTGATCGCACTTTATAAGTAGGATTTATCGTTGGCTGAACTGGTTTAAAAATTAAATAGACAGTTGTAATGATCAACATCAGCATAAACAAAGACTTTAAATGTGAAATTTTAAAGAGCCTCATGGAGCGATCTTGTCTGCCTCTCATTGTTATTCCCATATCTTCTCCTTTTTAGGAACTTTGAACGGTTACTTTCTAAATTTATTAAAAACATCTCTAATG
>RFNU01000172.1 GCA_009927065.1 bacterium
AATTAAAGGCGGTCTTGTATATCAAGCTAAACCAAGTGTGTTTGTGCTATCACAAGGTGATCATTTAGAGCTACCTAATTTTACGATTTCTTATCCACAAGCAGATGGTTTAAGTAGCCGTTATATTATTAATGGAAAAGCAGTCTATTGCAAACCCACAAAAGAAGATAACATCTGGAGTATACCATCACCGATCAGCGACTCTTTTTGCTCTCGCAACACCGTCATTGTTCATACTGATGGCACTTACTTATACATCGAGAATCATCAACCTCTTGCTGTTTTAGCTTAAATATTCATATCAAAGGAGTGAGCATATGAAAATTATTAAAAATATTCAATCTGTTAGTGGTGGATCTGTTTATAAACACGAAGTGAATTTCTTTGTTTTAAGCCCTGGCGATAGTTTAGTATTACCTGACTTTGAAATTAGCTACCCTAATGCAGGGGGACCAAGCGTTACCTATACCGTCAATGGTAAAACGATTAATTGTAACAAACAAAAGGAAGACAATACTTGGACCTCTCCATCACCTATTAGTGATTCATTTTTTTCGAAAAACAATATTGTTGTTCAAACTGACGAGCATTACTTATATATTGAAGCAAGCTATCTTACTCCGTACTTGCCGGCTTAATCATCATACTATCGACTGTGTATCAGTCGATAGTGCTCTTCGGTTTTTGCCAAGCTCCAATATAGTTTATCGATAAACTCTCACCTAAAAAAAATTTTGATGACTCTAAGGGATTGAATATCATTCCTCTTATGTCTTTGCAGACACAAGGCTCAAGATACTGAATTAATTCTTCAGGGGTTATAAATTTTTCGAAAGAATGTGTTTTATAAGGAAGCCATTTAAAAATATATTCAGCCAGAACAATCGCACTTATATAAGCAGCTAATGAGCGATTAATTGTTGAAATAAATAACCAACCACCTGGTTTAAGCCAAGAGACAAGTCTCTCACAAACCAGTTTAGGATTATCGACATGCTCAAGCATCTCAAAGCATGTTATAAAATCATATTGCGCTATGGGTGTAAAAGTTTCGACAGGATGGCAATGATAAAGAATTGACAAGTTACGATCTATAGCTTCCTTTCTGGCTATATCAATCAGAGCTTGTTCGCTATCGAGTCCTTCAATATTGATCTTTTGAGCAGCCAGAGTTAATGGAACTAAACCACCCCCTGTACCAACATCAAGTCCATGATCATCACAGTTGATAGAGTTCAGAACAAAAGGAATTCTAATTTTATTCATGGCATGAAGCAAGCCCATTTCACCATTTTGATCAAACCATGTACTTGCAAATCGTTCAAAATCGCCCACAAGAGATCTCTTTGTAGTTATGACTAAAGGTCATTTTATCATTAAATCAAAAAAGCGATACTGTAGTTAATGTTTAGGATTAAACCAAGACGCCATTTTAACAAAACAGTTTGACGATGTTTGTAAAAGCGATCCAAGAAGCAAACTTAAAATCACCAGCACAGACAAAGGCAATGAAAGATCGAACCAAAAAAGATGTAATAAAACTCTTTGTAAATTCATCGATACAAACAAGACTACTAATCCTGAAAAAACAATAAACTTTAATACACTGAAAAACATGATTATTGAACCTCTACATGCATCTTAAGAGTATATTCGGCATTCTCATGTTTAATGTCAATCTGCTGTGTTAATAAAGTATGATCTTTGCTCAATAAGTGCGCGAAGTTCTCTACACTCCATAAGGCTTTGAGTTGGTTTTTGTCGTTATGAAGCGTAATACCGATTGTTCCACATAACTGATCTGCAATAAGTGGCGGCATTTCTCGTTCAATTACCGATAGAGTCAACAGTACTTTTTGATCTTGTTGGACTAAACCTTTCCAAAAAACTGTAGGCTTAAAATTCACTAAATTTGATTGAGTATAACTAAATGGATACATCGGATAAAGCTCTGCTGATCGCTTTCCGTTAGCTTTTTCATCAATAACATAAAAATAAAGCTGATCTCCTAGTCCATCACTTTGCTTTTTTATTTCAATCTTATCTACTATGAGTAAAACATTCATGGCATAACATGTTGATAGAATAAGAGTTTGAGAAAAAAATAATCGACGTAATATAGCTCTAAACATATTAGGGAAGTCCTAATAAAATTGATCTTCTTTATCAACTATAGATACAAAGCTGAATTAGGACAAGAAAAGATATAATGAGGAAGCTTACTACCAGCGTTGCTGGTAGTAAGAATAACATGTAAAAGATAAAATTAATTTTTATCTTTAAACTGTTCTTTGAGGAGGTCACCAAGAGTAGAATTACCGGCGCCATCTTGACGTGTGTAATCACGAAGAACAGCTGCTTCTTCTTGTGATTCTTTCGCACGAATAGAAAGTGCAACTTGACGGTTTTTTCTATCAATGTTAGTGATTTTAGCTTCTACTGTTTGATCAACACTTAAAACATCGCGTGCATCATTAATTTTATCACGAGAAATATCTTGTGCTTTTAAATAGCCTAAAACTTCAGGAGCTAACTCAAGAGTTGCACCACGAGCATCAACTTCTTTAACCACACCAGTTACGATAGAGCCTTTTGCATAATCAACACAGAACTGATTGAAAGGATCGTTTTCTAACTGTTTAATGCCAAGAGAAATTCTTTCTCTTTCAGCATCAACTGCAAGCACGATAGCTTCAATTTCTTGACCGCGCTTATAATCTTTAACAGCTTCTTCGCCTGCTTTGTGCCAAGAAATATCAGATAAGTGAACTAAACCATCGATACTACCTTCTAAGCCAACAAAAATTCCAAAATCAGTAATGGAACGAATACGTCCTTTGATTTTATCACCTTTTTGACGTTGAGCAGCAAATGCATGCCATGGGCTAGATTTGCATTGTTTCAATCCAAGTGAAATACGACGACGTTCTTCATCAATCTCAAGAATCATGACTTCAACATTTTCACCTAACTCAACAACTTTCGAAGGATGAATATTTCTGTTTGTCCAATCCATTTCTGAAACGTGAACTAAACCTTCAATGCCTTCTTCAAGCTCAACAAAACATCCATAATCAGCAATATTGGTCACAACACCATTGACGCGCTTACCTTCTGGATAACGATTCGCCATACCAACCCATGGATCTTCGCCTAATTGTTTGAGGCCTAATGAAACACGCATTTTATCTTTATCAAACTTCAACACTTTAACAGTTAAGTTTTGACCTATTGTTAAGACATCTTGAGGATGTTTTACGCGTTTCCAAGTAATATCGGTAATATGTAACAAGCCATCAATACCACCAAGATCAACGAATGCGCCATAGTCTGTCAAATTCTTAACAACACCCTGAACAATACTACCTTCTTGTAGCGAGTGAAGAAGAGCTTCTTTCTCTGCTGTGTTTTCACTTTCAATAACTGCACGACGTGATACAACGACGTTATTACGTTTTTGATCCAGTTTGATAACTTTAAGCTCAAGCTCCGATCCTTCAAGATTTTGATCTTTCATGAGGCGAATATCAATTAAAGAGCCAGGCAAGAATGCACGAATCCCTTTAATATCAACGGTAAATCCGCCTTTAACTTTACCAACGATAAGAGCAAGAATACTGGTCTTGTCTTCTTGAGCTTGTGCAAGTTCTGCCCATGCTTCAATTTTCTTGGCTTTAGTTCTTGAAATTCTTGTTTCACCGCTGCCATCTTCGAAAGATTCAACGGCTACTGGAACGTTATCGCCCACAGCGATTTCTAACTTGCCATCTTTATCTAGAAACTCGTCAAGTTTAACGAGACCTTCAGACTTTAATGGAGTATCAATAACTGCATATCCACGATCATGATTGATACTCAAAACAGTACCATGAATGACGCTACCTGGATGGAAATCGATTTTTTCGAGAATTTGTTCGAGCAATCGTGAAAATTGTTCGGTTGCTTGTAGCTCAACGGGATCTACAGCTAAATAATCATGATCTTTGAGAGAAAGAGACATAATGACTTTAAGTCCTAAGTGTTTGATGAATTGTTAATAAATAAAGATCCAATAGATAAATCTTTGCCTTTAGCGCTAGCTAAGTACATACTATAACATAAAGATAGAGTAAAACCAAAAAACTCAATAAAATGCTTTAATTTGAGCAGGATTTTAAAAAATCAATGAGTAAAGTTTATTTTTTAAGCTTTCTCAATCTGTTTTAGCACTAAATCTAAACTCTGTTGAATAGTAAACAGCGATGTATCAATTTCAATAGCATTTTCTGGCTTTCTTAAAGGTGCGAAGAGACGCTGAGTATCCCTTAAATCACGCTCTTGTAATTGATGTAATGTTTTCTCAAATGTTGCGGTGAGATCATTCTCTTGCTCTGAAAGAAATCGTCGTTGAGCACGTATCTCCAAGGAAGCTGTTAAATAAAATTTATAGGCAGCTTGAGGGAAAACAATTGTTCCCATATCTCGTCCATCAGCAACAATATCTTTAACGCAATGAGCAATATCTCGCTGAATAGGTAACAATGCTGCGCGCACAAATTCCTCTTGGGCAACTAAAGAAGCCCAGCGACTCACATGCTCTGAGCGTAAAAGATCATCATTAAGCAACTTGTCTCTCCAGGTTAAAGAAAGTTTTTTTTCATTATAATTCAATGTAGTGAACTCAAGTTCTTTCTCTAACGTCTCTTTGCTATGAGGTTGATGTATTGTTTGAAAAAAAATATATCCCACCGCCCGATACAGCAGCCCTGAATCAAAATGGAAATAATTAAGTTTATTAGCTAACATTCGAGCCAATGTTCCTTTTCCCGAACATGCTGGGCCATCTATTGTGATAATATTAAGCTTTTCTTTCAGCGACATATTGCCTCTCTTCAAAATGATACAAAAATTTGATGAATCTAGTCATATCCTGTTCTATCAAGCTATTATACAAACTTATCCGATAACCATCACTAAAATTCTGATGAGCTTTTAAATAAAAAAAACCCTCTTCATGGAGTAATTGATTAAAAATATCTTTAAGATGATTAAATTCTGGCTTAAAATTAAACGTTATTGTAATAGTTGAACGAAATTCTTTAGCAATTTGATTAATAAAAAGAAGTGATTGATCCAAAAATAAATAAAGCGCTCGAGCAATTTCTTCACGCTTTTTTATAATAAGCTCTAATGTGTTTTCTTGAATCCATTCAATATAGTTGGCTATCATCCAGCTATGCATCACTGATGGGGTTGTTTCTTGACTCTTACTACGAGACTGAATTTCATAATTAAGTGAGCTAGGACAAAGAGTATGTGGCTTAATCTTTAATCTGTCGTATAAAACCAAGGAACATCCTGGCAACCCCAAATTTTTCTGACAACCAACGATAATAATATCATGGGCTTCAAAATTGACTGGACAACATAAAAAAGATGAGGTCATATCAACAATAACACATGGTACGCCCTGTCGATCGTTGATTTGAAAATACGATCCGGCTAACGTCTCATTATCACAATAATATAAAGAATCTAGTGCTAAATGATCCCAGGATTGTTGTTGGCAAATCAATGGGATAACAGATTGCTGCATACGCTTAGCTTCACGAATAGCCCAGCGTGTCCAATAACCAGTGAGAAGATAGCCTGTACGTTGCTTATGAGAAAGATTCAAAAAAACGCTGCTGATTTGTAATCTTGCCCCACCAGGCATTAATAAAATCTCAAATCTATCAGGAATACTCAGGAGCGCTCTCAGTTGAGCACAAGCATATGCCCACAATTGCTCAATATCTGCACTTTTATGAGATCGCTCAAAGATTGATATAGGGCGTTCAAATTCTTGAATAAATTTTTTTTTAATACTTAGAGGTATTGCCGATGGACCCGCTGAAAAATTAAGCACTGAGGATGGATCGAAACTTTTATCCACATTAAAAAAAATAGAAAAATTTCATTCACTATAATATAAAAAAAACAATTAAGTTAGGTTCTGTCGACAAAATATTATATGAGAGAGAAGACAAAAAAAATGGTAGTCTGATTTCGTGAAAAACAACAAAGCTACCATGGATGGATTATCATATCAATGAAAGGCAATGGGAAGTCATTTCTTCTTTATCTTCAGTATTGCATTCTCATAGTTCTGAGAATTTACGGCTCTTTGATGTTGGGTAGGCCCGTAAACGGATTCCTTGCATAACGATGATCAACACTCTTGGCCACAATAAGGGTATTATACACTAAAAATATCTAAAAAAACGATCGAGAACAAGATCTTAAAAAAAGAGCAGGGCGTGCTTGACCTTCCCGTAAACGAAAAGGATTGCGCACGTGTTTTGTTCAAAAGCTGCTCAATAATAAAGAACTTGATCTAAAACATTGCAGGTCTAACGCAGGACGCTTGATGATAACGTTTGCTAGACTCATCATAGTGATATAAATCATAACGAACACCAAGATTTTTAAGATCATTATCAACGCTTTCTAAATTATGCAAACTATCGTCAATAAAAACAATGCGCTTGTCTAAAAGTTCAGGGTGCTGTAACAAAATACGTTTTAGCACTAGGCCTTTTGGAGATCCAGCTGTAAAAATAATATGATCTTTAATATCAAAATCTGGATGTGCAACATGATAATTATCTTCATAAAGAAAATTGATCCCAAGACCTTGCAATTGACGATGTGTTGTTTCTGCCAGGGCTAAAGATCGTGCTGTTAAACCAATCATTGGAATACGTTGCGTAGTCCATTTAATCCAGAGTTCAGCTAATGCCTGATCAGTTAAACGAACATCTGTTTTATGTTGAATTGTGTTATATAGCTCAATAACAAATTCTCTATTTTCTGGATGAGCTGCAGCCATCAATGAACGAAACCAAGGATCGGATCCTTCATAAGAAATCGGCTCCATTAAAGTATGGTCGAGATCTAAAAACAGAATATCTTTTTCTGGATTAAGTTCAAGATTCTCAAAATTATATAATTTTTCAAAAGCATAAATAGTATTAAAGTTTAATAAACAAAGTATTAAGATCGAAAAATACCTCACTAAACTGATCATTCGAGTGTCTCTCCCCAATATAATAAATAATGCCATAAAAAATGATAAGGAACAAAACTGAGCAAACTGTACAACAACGCTAGCTATTACTGCAAGATGCTTTTGAGTATGGTATTATATTCTCTATTGCTAGCTTAATTTTGTAGTTATATGTCAAGTATCAAAGACGGGATCCAACCCATTACGCTCGAGCAGGAACTAAAAAAATCTTATCTTGATTATGCCATGAGTGTTATTGTTGGTCGGGCTTTGCCTGACTGCCTAGATGGTCTCAAACCTGTTCATCGAAGAATCCTTTATGCCATGCATGAATTAGGCAACACTCCTAATAAACCTTATAAAAAATCAGCTCGTACCGTCGGGGATGTGCTTGCTAAGTATCATCCTCATGGTGAAACAGCTGTTTATGATTCTATTGTTAGAATGGCTCAAGACTTCTCCATGAGATATCAACTTATTGATGGGCAAGGGAATTTTGGATCTATTGATGGCGACTCTGCTGCAGCAATGCGTTACACCGAAATCAGAATGCGTCAATATGCTGTCACTTTATTGGAAGATATTGATAAAGATACAGTCAACTTTTCTCCAAACTATGATGGATCTGAAAAAATCCCTGATGTTTTGCCAGCGAAAGTACCAAATTTCCTGATTAACGGTTCTTCGGGTATTGCAGTTGGAATGGCTACTCAAACTCCGCCACATAATCTTAAAGAAGTTATGTTAGCATTTTTGCATTACATGGATAATCCTGATGCCTCTGTAGATGACCTTATGTCTATTCTTCCAGGACCTGATTTTCCAACAAGAGCGCATATTTTAGGGCGCGCTGGTATAAGACAAGCTTATATAACAGGACGTGGTCGAGTAAAAATCCGATCAGTCAGTCATATTGAAGAAAATAATAATCGTCGCAGTATTGTTGTTACTGAAATTCCTTATCAAGTCAACAAGGCCCGTTTAATTGAAAAAATCGCGGAACTTGCTCGTGATAAAAGAATAGAAGGGATTTCGGCCTTACGCGATGAATCTGATAAAGATGGTATGCGTATTGTGATCGATCTGAAACGCGATGTTAATGATCAAGTTCTACTCAATCAACTTTATCAAAATACACAATTACAAACATATTTTGCTATCAATATGGTAGGCCTCGTTCATGGCAGACCAGAAATATTAACGCTCAAAAATATCTTTAAATATTTTTATCAACACAGACAAGAAATTTTAATCAGAAAAACACGCTTTCAACTTTCTAAAGCAAAGTTAAAAGCACATATTTTGGAAGGCCTTGCTGTTGCATTAGATAATATTGATTCTATTATTGCACTGATCAAAGAATCCTCCTCTGCTGCAGAAGCAAAAGAGCGTCTTTGTGCTCAACCCTGGGTTGCACCTACAGTTAATGCTTTAAATAAAGATCTTCAACATGTTCTTTTAATTAATGAGTATTTACCTTACGGACCACAAGATAATAAATACTTGCTTTCTATGAGACAAGCTGAAGCTATCCTTGAAATGCGCTTACAGAAACTCACGTCAATGGAACAAACAAGTATCAAAGATGATTTTGCAGAATGCTTGGCGCATATTGCTTATTTATGCACTATCTTACAATCAGATGAAGTTCGTATTTCTATTATCAAAACTGAAAGTCATGAGCTCATTAATCAATTTAATGATAATCGTAGAACGGCTTTAATTGAAGCTGATGATGATATTGAAGATGAAGATTTGATTCCTCCCGAGCACCTTGTGATCACTCTTTCTGCTGCAGGATATATCAAGACTCAACCATTATCACTCTTTGAATCTCAGCGTCGTGGTGGAAAAGGTAAGAGCGCAACACGTTTGAAAGCAGAAGATAGAACAACCCAATTGCTCGTTTCTCATACGCATGATCATCTTTTATGTTTTAGTACTGCGGGAAAAATTTACACATTACGGGTATTTTCATTACCTTCAGGTTCACGTTATGCTGGTGGCAAACCTATTGTTAACTGCTTACCGTTGAGTGAAGGGGAAAAAATTTCAGCGCTGTTAACGGTCAAAAATTTTGATGAGCCAGGCTACGTTTTCATGACAACTCGTTTAGGTGTTGTTAAAAAAGTTGATCTGAGTCAATTTGCTCATACGAGAAGCTCTGGAATCATTAGTATTGATTTAGACGAAGGGGATTTACTAGAGCATGCTTTCTTAACCGATGGTAGTAAAGATATTATGCTTTTTGCGAATAATGGTAAAGCTATTCGTTTCCATGAAGATGAAGTTCGTTCTACAGGTCGATCCTCTCGTGGTGTACGCGGAATGAGATTGAATCCTGAAAAACAACATATCATTAGTGCTGTCGCATTAGACATCGATCAAGACGAGATGATGATATTAACAGCTTCTTGCCACGGTTATGGGAAATGTACTTATGTGAAGCAATTTTTAGCTCAGGCTCGTGGCGGTATGGGCGTCATTGCAATGAGCTGTTCTACAAGAAATGGTGAAATGATTGGGGCGCTGTTAGTTCACGCCAACGATCATGTGATGTTCTTAACAGAACAGGGGATGATTCTGCGGACACAAATTTCAGCAATTTCAGTTTCTTCCAGAAATACTCAAGGTGTGCGGTTACTCCGCTTAAAAGAAGATGATCTATTGCGCCAAATTCAATCAATTAGTATTGATGAATCAGATATCGAAGATGAAAATCAAGATATGCTTGTTTTAGAAGAAGCTCCTGCTGAAGAAGATATTGATGAATCTGTTGATCAACTCGATACTGATTTATCAAACGAAGAGTAATGTGAACGCAAGGACATCAATTTAAGAGGGTTTTTATCAAAAAATGGGCAGAAAGATGGAGCTGCCCAGCTTTGCTAACGCGCACTTGCTGATTACATAAAAATAAGCTTTCTTTTAACTAAAAAATCTTTTTCATTTATAAATCATCTCGAAACCTACTGAATCTTTGGAAAAATATATCTGTCAGTATGCGAAATTTTTCATCTTCTAATGATTTGATGTTGTATGTGAACTACCCGCCGATGAATGAGCGGGCTTCCGATTAGGCGACAGCAACAGTGTGCTGACGCTTAAC
>RFNU01000232.1 GCA_009927065.1 bacterium
CCTTTCAGTTTTTGGAAAAACCAATCCTCAAAATTTATTTCATGGATAGAACCTTGGTCACAATTATCACAAGGATCGTTCCGTGATCTCCCTGTCGATTGGTTGAGCGATGGAAGTCTGAACATAACCGCTAATTGCGTTGATCGTCATGCACTAGCAAACCCTGATAAAATAGCAATCTTATGGGAAGGCAATACTCCGGGCGAAGATCTCAAAATCTCTTATCAACACTTGCTTGAAGCCGTGTGTCGCATGGCAAATATTATTAAAGGTTTTGGGATAAAAAAAGGCGATGTTGTATGTTTATATCTTCCAATGATTCCAGAAGCTATCTATGCAATGCTAGCTTGTGCTCGCATAGGCGCAATTCATAACGTTGTTTTTGGAGGATTTTCTGCAGAATCATTACAAAAAAGAATATTGGATTCTGGAGCTAAACTTGTTATCACTAGTAATGTTGCTTATAGAGGTAATCTTGTTTTACCGTTTAAAGAAATCGTAGATCGTGCCCTATCGAATTGCCCTTTAGTCATCGAAAATGTGCTTGTTATTAAACGCGCAGAGTATCCTACCAATATGGAGGATAAACGTGATTATTGGTATCATGAATATCTAACAACGGCATCATCAGCCTGTCCGCCAGAGCCTATGAAAAGCAACGATCCTCTGTTCATTTTATACACATCAGGATCAACGGGAAGTCCTAAAGGAATTCTCCACAGCTGTGGTGGATATGCTCTTTATACAGCTACAACTTACTACTATCTCTTTAACCATCATCATCAAACGATTCATTGGTGTACAGCAGATATAGGATGGATTACTGGGCATTCTTATCTTGTTTATGGACCGTTATTAAACGGAGCTACAATAGTTGTTTATGAAGGAGTCCCGAATTATCCCAATTTTAGTCGTCTATGGCAAATTATCGATAAATATCAGGTTACTAACTTTTATACAGCACCAACATTAATTCGTACACTACGCTATGAAGGAGAGCAGTGGATTGCAAATTACAAACTCACTTCTTTAGAAATTTTAGGGAGTGTGGGTGAGCCTATCAATCCTGACGTTTGGTTGTGGTTTTTTAAAACTATTGGTAAAGAACGCTGCCCTATTGTTAATACTTGGTGGCAAACCGAAGCTGGGGGAGTTCTCTTATCTGCTTTCCCATCGGATTCTTATTTTGTTCCAGGTTCAGTAGGAAAACCATTTTTCGGCATAAAGCCCTTGATAAGTAATGACAATAGTTTTTATATTGAAAAACCCTGGCCTGGTCTGATGAAAACTATTTATAAAGCCCCTGAACGTATGAAAAATGGATACTTTATGGAGCCTGAAATCGGTTATAAGACAGGAGATAGTGCTTATAGAGATGATGAACAAGCGCTCTTTATCGGGGGACGTATTGATGATGTTATCAAAGTATCAGGACACAGACTAAGCAGTGAAGAATTAGAAAGTGCTCTCATCAAACATTCAGCAGTAGCTGAAGCAGCCGTTACTGGAGAACCCGATGATATCACTGGAGAAAAATTAATCGCTTTTATTACACCTCACAAAGAAGTTGTTATCACTCCTGAGTTAAATGCAAGTGTCATCAATCACTTAAGATTAAAAATCGGGCCAATAGCAACATTAAAAAGAATTTGCTGGGTCGCGGGGTTGCCTAAAACACGATCAGGAAAAATCATGCGACGAATCTTGAAAAAAATTGTTTTAGATCAGGATAATGACTTAGGTGACACCTCATCATTAGCTAATCCTGATATTATTTCTATTATTGTTGATGCCTATAAGCATCGTTAGTAAGCAATGTGAAATAGTTTTTCCAAAAAAACTATTTCACTCTTATTCATGCATTTTTTTCGGTTAACAGCCACGCCATGATAGCAATAAAAAAGCTTCTTCTTTTTAAGGAAAAAAAGAGAAGCTATTGATAATGATTATGTTGAGGGATTTGCAGGCGCAGGAATGGTAGTTAATCGATATTTTGTTAATAACTCGTTAGCTAATGCTTTTTTATCACTCTTTTTTTCCTTAGAAAATACTAATGCATCTGCCATCCCCATTTTATTTTTTTCAGAATAGATAGTCACAGCACTTAAATCAATATAACCTACTTTCATTAACCCCATATTGTCATAAAGCCTCATGAATGCATCCCTATCTTTCTCTGTTTTGATATTCATTTTAATTGATGCTGAAAGAACAATATCTTGATCATCAGCTTTCTGTAAAGTTGATGTTACTGTCTCCAAGAGACTTTTTATAGCTTGCGGGTGGCTGATAATATGATCTGTATGATTAATTTTTGTTTCAATCTGACTATCCTGCACTTTTACAGCTATTGCTTTTGGATCGCTTATTCCATCAGTTTTAACAGCTATATTCAGCGATTTTCCTTCCATTGTTATGGATTCAAAAGCACTTTGACTAGTATCCGAAGCTATAGGCAATCTGTTTTTTAATACATCAAACAACTCCTGGGCAGATTGAGCATGAGAGGAGCTGATTATGGCTGTAACCGGCTTAGCCAGAATCTTGCTCGATGGTTGTTCGATCAGCCCTGGTTCTGAAGATTGAACCGTATATCTTGATAAAAGAGCCTCTTGTTCTTTCTCGAAATAATCTTTCTTAGAAGGTTCTTGTGATTTTTTTAAGAGTTCAGTTGTTATTTTATCTCTATTGCGACGACCTAAATCCGCACTAGCAACAGCTTCCAGATAATTGAGAGAGTTCTTATAAGACATTAACCCTGCCTGTTGATAAAGATCGCTGGTAAAAATTTGATTAATAATAGAAAGAACTCCGTGGATTAATGAAGCACTAACAGCAAGAATATTATATGTCAATCTCAATAGAATATTATTACGAGAGCTTAGTTTTTTTGCTAAAAACCCAAGTAAAAATGCAGGGGTTTCTGCAAAAATCAAAGTCGCGCTGATGATGAATTTTGCACTGCTGAACAATGATTGAATAGATAAAGTAGCAAGAGCAAACAAACATGCAAAGGCACTTCGAAAATCTCTAACATTTTTAATGCGCACTGTCATTTGATGAAAGACTAAAAAAATATCATTAAAAAGAAATCTTGAGTAAGCGAAACGTTCAAGCAAATATTCACCACTACCTGTTAATTCACTATCAATATAAATTTTCCTAGCAATATGACTCCTTCCTGTCTTGTTAAAAACATTAAAGAAAGAAGCGTTTCCACCCAATTTCAGGAATAGAGGAAAAAACTGAAAAATATTGATAAAGGAGCCTAAAAATAAAGCCAGCTCTGGTAATCTAAAAAGCGAAAGAAGTTTACTTGCGATAATCTGACTAAAAGATCCTGCTTTAATCCCAAGCATTTTTGATTCAGTTGCACTCATAATATTTTGAGTATCACTATCCAATCTAATCATATCACGCTGCACTTCTTCTAGAAATTTTATTTTATAAGAAGGATCGTTGAGGAGTTGTAGCAATTCATCTTCTGTCATTGTACTGATCTTTTGAATAATAGCTGCAACAACAGAAGTTCGGTCTTTACCTGATTCACAATGAAAAAGACACGCATAACCTTTCTTGGCCATGACATATTGAAGCAATGCGGCATAAAAGTAACGCGAGCTAATTGTATCTTGCGATCCGAATGTATCTTTTAAATGCTCTTTAATAAGTAATTTATAGAGAATTTCATCCGTGTTTTTAACAGGATCATCATTCAATATAAGCGGTGTTTGACTTTTAAAACCGATGATTTCTTTAATCATGGACTCAATAGACTCTGCATGATGCGTGTCACGATTTGCAGGTGTTACAGTATCGTATACGTTTAATCCTATATTTTGATATTTCATTTCAAATTGAACAGGATGATTGGGCTTCTCTTTAAATTGCGCCAGGTTTTCTAAAAGAACATTGATTAAAAATAACCCATTGTCTGTTCGCGCATACTCCTTTAATCCTTGTATTGATGAAGGCAGAGCACTAATAATATGCTCTGCAGTTAACTGATGAGTTTTATCTAATTGAGATTGCATCGATATTAAATTATTTAATATCGATGTAGATAATGACTCAGCCTTTATCGGTTGACTTGTATTATTAGACAGTAAGCTTGTGATGACAAATTTTTCCGGAATGGGATTTAATTGAGATAAAGCATCACTCATAGTAGCCAATCCTTCAAGCACTTGTAATGAAAAAAGTTCAGTGGAATCAGCCATTTTTGTTTTAGTTTGGGTTAGTCCGGCAGATCGTATGATTTGTATCTTGTCCTTTCCAACTTCTCCTGAAAATTGCATTTTTTTGAAATTTCTGAGCAAGCCCGGCAAGTCTTCTAAAAAAGAACTAGGATTGACATTTTCTTGAGCATCGGAATTTTTTAACAAATAATTTGCTATCCCTTCAAATCTTGGATAAAAATCTTTATCTGGACTGATGTTCATCACTTCAATAAGATTA
>RFNU01000061.1 GCA_009927065.1 bacterium
GTATGGAGATAACCCTGCTCCAAGAGAAGGTTTATTACAATTGACAGAATCTAAAGATTTAATCAATATTCATGCAATCTTAGAAAATTATCTTCATTCTAAAAGTAATCTTTATAATATTGGTGAAATATCTGAGGCAGTTTTTTATTATAAAACAATTGAGCAAGCTAATTTGTTAGCTAAAGCGCTTGCTAGTCAATACCCCAAATCAGAACAAATGGTCGTTGGTATTTCTGAGCTTTTAATTAATGCAGTTGAACATGGAAATTTAGAAATTACTTATAAAGACAAGACTGAACTTCTTTCAACGAATTCATGGTTTGCTGAAATTGAGCGCAGACTGAACGATTCTGGTTACAGTAAAAGAAGGGTTACAGTTCATTTCAAGCGCACAGAAGAATCCATTAAGCTCTCTATAGCAGATGAAGGAAAAGGGTTTAACTGGCGTGAATTCGAACAACTCGATCCACGCCGTTTTCTCGCGACTCATGGCAGAGGTATTATGATGGCACGCTCATTATCTTTCCACTCAGTGACTTATAATGAAACGGGGAGCTCTGTTTTTACTGAGTTTTTTCTTCATGAAAAAATCTAATCACTAATGCTCCATGTTAATAAATGCTCACAAGCTCTAGCAAAACTTCCTATAATCGGTTTTTGCGAACGCTGAACTTGGTAAATAGGGCGTTTTTCTTGATAAATCAGTCCAGTTACAATGGGTGATTGTAACTGCAAAAGCATCTGTGCATTAAGTTTAGACGCTTCATAGTATGAAGGCTCTTGATCCTGAGCCACATGCCAACCATTCACATCTTGAACTAACGTATTATTTTGAGCAAAAATAATGGGCTCTTGTGGCCATACAGTACAAACATGGGGGTTGGTAGAATCTGCTTTCCCCACCTGCCCAAACGCACCATCATTAAATATTGGACAATTTTGATAGATCTCAATCAGACTTGTTCCTTGATGCTCAAGACTAGCTTGTATAAGTCTCTGCATGACAAGTCCATGGACATCAAAGCAACGACCAATCATACTTGCACCCGCAGCCAAGGCTACTGATAATGGATCGAGCGGATCTTCATGATGACCTAATTGAGATGTTTTAGTCATTTGTCCGTGCTGAGAAGTCGGCGATGCCTGACCTTTTGTTAAACCATAAACGCGATTGTTCATTAACAAGACAGTAACATTAACATTACGTCTAAGCATATGAAGTAAATGATGCAGTCCAATACTTAAACCATCTCCATCTCCGGTAATAATAATAACGGGTAAATCAGGTTTTGCGATAGCAACACCTGTTGCAATACAAGGTGCTCTACCATGAATCGTGTGAAATCCATAACATGATAAATAATACGGCAAGCGAGATGCACAACCTATCCCTGAGATCACAACGACTTCACTCGGCGATAAATGCATGCGTTCTAACGTCGCTTGAAGATATTTTAAAATAGCGTAATCACCACAACCGGGACACCAACGAACTGTTTGTTCGTTAGCAAATGCTTGAGCCGACATATGCGTCCTCCTCCTTTAAAGCATTGAACCATGCAATAAATTGTTTAATATTAATGTTATAACCGTTGGTTTGACTATAAGAAAGAATTCGAGGATGTTGCGAAAAACTTCTCAGATAACGAGCAAGCTGCTCTTGCGCTAACTCAATTGTAATGACGACATCATAATCAGTCACGATGTTCCAAAAATTAGAAGGTAAAGGATAAATTGTGCGTAATTTTATTTGTGTTATATCATCCCATTTTTCTTGAAAAAGCATTTCTTCAACTGGACCACAAGGACATCCATAGGTAATAAAAATAAACCGCTTTTTCTTTACAGCTAATGGCTCAGGAAGTTCAATGGCTAAATGTTCTAATTTTGCTCGACGTAACTCATTCATGAATTGATGATTGTCAGGATCGTAGGAAATATCTCCAGTACGATGCTGTTTTTCTAAACCACCTATTCGATGCGCAGCACCAGATGTTCCTGGAATAATCCAAGGACGGGCACCATGCTGATTACGAGCATAAGGTGCAATGATCTCACCTTCTTGATGTTCATAATACGGCAAGACTTCATGAATAATCTTTTGATCATCCAGTGCAATTTGACAAGATCCTTGCGCTAATGTTGCGTCTGATAAAATAATCACCGGGGTCATCGCTTTCATGGCCCAGCGAAACGCCAATGTTAGAATATCAAGGCAATCACCAGAAGAACACGGGGCTAAAACTGGCACCGGGCACTCTCCATGCCGACCATATAAAGCAGCCAATAAATCCGCTTGCTCTGTTTTAGTAGGCATGCCTGTTGAAGGCCCAGCACGCTGGACGTTAATAATCACCAAGGGCAACTCTGCCATCACTCCAAGACCTATCATTTCACTTTTCAGGTCAAATCCTGGGCCTGATGTGCATGTCACTGCTAATGAGCCAGCATAACTCGCTCCTAAAGCAATACCGGCAGCAGCAATTTCATCCTCAGCTTGGACAGTATGGACATGGCAATCTTCCCAGCTCTGAGCATAATGTAAAATATCGGAGGCAGGAGTGATAGGATACCCCGCAAGAACAACCGGATGCTGCCATCGTTCAGCTGCTTGAATACAACCCAAGGCTATAGCCTGATTGCCTGTCAATTGAATATACTGCCCCGTCGGCAAGTTAGCTTTAGGTAATATTTTTTGCAAAACAGAAAGCTCTAACGTTTCGCCCAAATGAAATCCTGCCTGTAAACAAGCAAGAGAAGCATCAATCAGCTTAGGTTTTTTAGAAAATCGTTGAGTTAACCACTGCTCTGCTGGTTCTAATGTTAATCCATGCAACCATAAAACCAGACCTAATGCTGTCATATTACGATTTTTTTTTGCTTGAGTATGAGTGGTCACTAAAGAAGCACATGCATCTATCGTCAATTTTGTTAATGGCAGAGGAATTTTAGTACGATGATCATTTAATAAAGGATCGTTTTGGTAACCTGCTTTCGTTAAATCCTTACTTGTCCATTTATCTTGATCGTAAATAATCAGTGTATCAGGAGTGCATTTTGCTTGAACAACTGCATAAGCCGCTGGATTAAAAACAATAATGCAATCAAAATATTCTCCAACGGTACTCATGGGACGAGAAGAAAAACATAATTGAAAGCCACTGACACCATGTCTCGTGCCAGCAGGAGCGCGAATCTCTGCAGGAAAATCAGTAGCTGTCTGCACCACATGTCCAAAATTTGCATGAGCAAATGTTAACTGATGACCAGCTAATTGAACTCCATCACCAGAGTCGCCAGCAATCATCACAACGCTAAAATCCATTCCTAAACTGTCCTCTGTCTTTTAGATCTAGTGTACCATGTCGATATAAACCGTGACATACCCCCCCCGACTAAATTGCTAACGCAACTCTAGTGCGGGCCAGTATCGTCTTTCGACGCATATTCAACAGTATGATCAAAACCATCAGGTGTAAGCATCGAAAAAAACCTTATGAAGTGATAGAGCAAGATGACTGAACATGACCTGTATACGCAAGATCGTTCGATCGGCAGTTATATCACTATCCATGGCCACCCAATTTTATCAAAAACTCACGAAATACTAGCATCTTGAATGTGAGTAAGGGAACATGCTCACTTTCAAGATACTAGAGTACCCCTGAAGCTAGAGTTGCCGGCGCAACTGCGCCTGAGCACAAGATGGTCAGATTGCTGTTCATGGGTCGCAAGAGGCCCCCTCTAGCATTGCGTTAGCAATTGAGTCTCATCAATGCTGAATAATCAATAGCGCCATATGTGTTAACCGACTCTAAACAAAAACAATAGAGTGTTTACATTTAATTTGGCGCTTTGACTAATCCGAAGAGAGAACTTATCTTGAGGGAAAGATTACTACTTCTTCTTCTAGACCCTGTTGAACTGATATCAGAGCTTGCACTACTTTTTCTAGAACTAAACAAGCCTGAAGACTCTTGAGATTGAATCAGCATTTGAGTATGGGCAACCTGAGCGCATTCAGCTAAAGAAGCGTATAGTATCCGCCAATCAGTATCTTTTTGATGCTGAAATCGTAATGAAATGCTTTCTTTAAAGTTCATGTAGACTATCTCAGGAATAGAATCGGCATGTTCATGCAAAGTATTTTGATGATTTTTTGCAACTTTTTCAATTAAATTAATATCATGAAGGTATTCAGCATCGAGTGGCGAAACTGAATCTTTATAAAATTGGATAGCATGCAACATAATTTCGACATGCAACATTAATAATATATGCGAGGGAATAAAAGTGGTTTGCGGTAATTCTTTGAGTAAATTTATTCTTGACTCAAAGAGTTTAATCTGTTTTGAAGGAAAGAGCCACAACCACCAAGAACGCCAAAATGGTTGTTGCAAAAGATAATTTTGATAATGCAAAAATATCGTTCGCTGCGCTAGTCCATGTAATTGAATTAATTGCTGATGACTAGAAAGTTGTCGGTTTTTAACAAAGCTATACCAATCTAAACATAAATCAAGTTGTTTTAACCATGGCTGATAATAATTATAAAAGAACTGTGAATGTTGAGGGACATCTGGAGCCCATTTTTCTAATAAACTTTTCAACTCATGTTGAAAGTGAGCGCAATACTCAAGCGTTGATCCTAGAGTATCAACAGTAGTGTTGCGTAACCTAAAATAATAATTTCTGGCAATAAGCTGAGAAACCTGGCTCATGGCCAACGTTCTTTCGTCACAAGATTTTTTATTCAAAAACAAGCTGTTATAAATTGTGCCGAAAAGGCTTTTATCAAATTCAATGGTATCATGCAACTGCTGGCCAATAAAATGAAAATATTCTGCTAACTGTCCTTCCAACTCTAGCATCACTTACTCCGATAACCATCGTACTTAATGTTAGTGAAGGAAGAATAAAAGATCTAGAAAACTAACGGCGTTTTAGCCAAATCATCGCTTCTAAATGAGGTGTAAAGGGAAACTGGTCAAAAATTTTTGCGCTTTCAATATAATACTCAGCATTCAATAAGACCTTGAGATCTCGAGCACAAGTGCTCAGATCACAAGAAACCATAATAATATGGTCCACGGATGTTTGAGCTAACTGCTGAGCCTGCTCATAAGCTCCGGCGCGAGGAGGATCAAGAATAACTACATCAAATTCATCAAGTTCTTGAGCCGTTAAAGGGTCTTTAAATAAATCGCGTTTGATTACACTCCATTGATGTGATGATGCCTCTTGTAGTGCTGTTACTGATGGGCCATCACAATCAATACTGGTTACTACACCAAAGACACGTGAAGGAAAAGAGAATGTACCCAATCCACAAAATAAATCTGCAATTTTTGCTTTAACTGGAAGCTCAGCGGCTTGTAGCCATTGGGTTAAAAGTCCAGACATTGCCTGCTCCGATGCGAGAGAGGGCTGCAAAAAAGCTGCTGGAGGAAAAGCTATACGATGACCATGAAAGCTAATATACGGCTTTTCTCGCTCCAACAAAAGCTCTTTAGCGGCACGTGTAACACGTGCGATATGATGTTGTATAGCAAATTGCCCCCACGCTTGCCAAAGATCATTTGTTAAATCTGTATGACGGAAACGATGCGGAGACCAGGATAAATCAATACCTGTTAATGTCTCAGTTAAATGAACAAAACCTTCAGCTCGCATAGGAACAATTGTTGCTAAAAAGACTTTGAGTGGTTCAAGTAGCTTATTCAACGATGGTGTTAAGAGAGGACACTGTTCAATACCTACTAAAAAATCAGAATGCTGAGCATAAAATCCTATTTTCATACCAGCTCGTTCATGACGATAAGACAGCGAGACTCGACGGCGCTGCCCAGGTTGCCCCCAATAATGGACATCCATGTCAATATTCAGTCCATGTAGTTGAAATGTTTTTTTAGCAAGATTTAATTTATACGATTGATAAGCCTCAACAGTTAAATGCTGCAAACTACAACCTCCACAGCGATCATAATAAGGACATATGGCTTCAGCTCTATCGGGAGAGGCTTGTATAATTTCTTTAATGCGCAAGGCACGCTGACGACCTCGGCGCCAATAAAGCTCTCCATCAATAATTTCATTCGGCAAAGCTTTGGGAACATAAATAGGCCCTTGCAAATCATCAAAGCGCCCTTCACCTTGTGCTTCAAGAGAATGAATTGTTACTCGTAAGAAAGATGGTGTATTTGAGTTTGTCTCCATAAAAAACCTTAGATAAAAAAAATTAAATATTAGATAATAAAAATGGGTCTTGGCTGTGAGATTGATTTAAGGTCGCTCTTAGCAAAAATCAGGGCTATTATCATTATTATTGGAATGAACCGCTGTGTGAGATTAGTATTCGTATGATAACACAATAGTGAACTACCCGCACATGAATGAGCGGGCTTCCGATTAGGCGACAGCAAGGATTCGCTGGTGTTTAATCTTCTTTTTTGACGCTTCATCGAGCACAGCACCTTGGGAGATT
>RFNU01000234.1 GCA_009927065.1 bacterium
CTCGTTGATAGTGTATAAGTCGTTTATGAATGATTTTTTGACAAAAAGTATCGGGTTTTGCATACAGATCTTCTTGTGTGATGGGGTAAGCCTTTGTATTAATAGCATAAGTTGCTGATTGGATATTAATTCCAGGTGTTGCCATACGAATAGAAAGTAATTTTGATATTTAACACAAAATCTATTTTGTTTTGATCTTTGTTTTTTGATAATCATCATTAAAAATATTTAATGATGATTAATATCAGTCTTCATATTAATTTACTATCTTATCTTTTACTCACTGCTTTTTTTGTGACAAAACAAAGCGTATGGCTCATTGGTTTTTTTCTTATAATTTATCAACGCTCTATTGTTTTATGGTTGCTAGGATCTCTATTGGCGTTATCATCTTATGGCATTTTATTGTTGGTTCAGCAAGATATTGAAGCTATTGCAATCTGTAAAGAGCGCTGTTTTTTAACAAAGATTGAAACAAAGAATTGCAATCTCATCATCCCTTATTTACCCATTGTTTTAAAAGGAGCTATGCATGATACTCTTTATCGAGTATCAGGGCCATTTTCTATTAAATATAAAAATAAGCTTTTACCAATCATAGTCTTAACATCTCATAAAAAACCTGTTTTTTTAAGCAAAATCAATGAGCATAAATTTTCTTTAGATCACTTATGGAGCCAGTCTTCTTTTGTTAGTCAAGAATTTTATCGTTGTTTCATTAAGGGGTTATACCCAAAATCATTTTGGGTAGATCTTATTGAAAAGATGAATTTATTACATGTTATTTGTTTTTCGGGATGGCACGTCGTGCAGATTTTTTTGTTATTAAAAGGAAATTTTTATTTATTCACCCTTCTTGGGTTAATACTCATGAATATATTGAACTGTCCTTTTCCATATACAAGGGCATTGTCTTTTTATTTATTAAAACCATTTGTATCAAATCGATTTTTAATATTTCAATTGAGTTTTTTAGTAGGCTTATGCTTCAATCCATTTGCATGGATGTCTTGGAGTTTTTGGTTGACGACTTATTATGCGGTTCTCTTAGAGTACAAAAAAATAACTTATTGGCAATTAAAATTTTATGGATTGGGATGGGCAATTTTATTCACTGAAGCTCTTTATCCAGTGCCGATCATACTAGGCTGTGTTGTTGAGCTGGTGATTATTTACGTGCTTTATCCGATTTGCTGGGGCAGTCTTTTTTTTGAATATGTTCAACCTGGTATAATGAATGACTTTTTTGAAATCATGTTGTATTTTTTTAAAGTTGTTGAAGATCAACATTATGGTTTTTTTTATTTACCAGCATATGTAGGATCTTTTATTTTAGTTACGCCCTTTATTTTTTTAGACTCAAAGAAAATCAGGTGATTTCACTTTGCTCTTTTTTAAGAATGCCTCATATTGTCTTTTATCATCCAGGCTCAGCATAGAAATATTTTTTTGATAGATATTAGCAATAATAAAAAGATGCTTTTTTTTGCAATCAGAAACAACAATAGGTATATCTTCATTATCATAAATTAAAATTGCAAATAATCGTAGACTGGATGCTAATCGTGAAGCGATATTCCCAATAATGTGATCAACAGAATTTGATTGAGCATCTTCTGATATTGATGCAACGACAACTTCCTTTAATGGTAAGATATCTTCCTTTTTTTGAGAGAAAATATGACTTAAGGCTTGATAGAGAGTCTTGTTCGATCGTTTTAAATGTAATAAGACTTGTGCAACAGAAAAATCGTTATCAAGAGAAGATAAGTTCAGCGTTCTGCTAAAAATAATACTCACCTCATTCAAAAGAATATTAAAATCTTCTTGTTTTTTCCTCGGGTCATGAAAAGTCAGAGCTTGTTTATAAACAGCAATAGCTGCTGAATTGACTGATGAAGAAACAATATCATAACTTGACGCACCTGCTCTGTAACTCGATATTAAAAGAGTAGGGGTTTTTGCCAGAGCACTTTGTATGGAAAATGACTCAACTAGGCCAAAGATTGAAATTAAAATATTACCTAAAGATTTTAATTGGCCATGTGTGAGAGGCTGGGTTCTGTATTGTCTTATGAATTTTTCTAAAGGGAGATGGCAAGTGCTGGATTGTATTTTCACATCTGTAATAAGCTCAGCAAGCTCTTCTTCCGATAAGCAACTGATATAATTGTGTACCCCTTCGTTGATAACATTCAGAAGAGTATTGTCATTCATCAATGCCGCCACTAACGGTGATATTTTTTTTTCTTTATAAGCCGTAAAAATATCATTTAAGTACTGATTTAATAAGTTGCGCAATAATAAATAATGAAGAGGCATCTTGGTTATCGCTGTATATATTGTTTTATCAATTTGCACGACGGGATATTCTGTAAAAATAGTGCGTGATCTTTGCATGATAGGCCTTGTAACAATATTCGCCAAGGCCTTTAAATTTTCTTCATTCAATAAATGCTGTATTACATAGCTCATCAAGTCGATAGAGAGTTTATTAACAATTTTTTCCGAAGCAGGAGTTTTCTCTCGTCGATAAAAAAGAGCGGCAGCTATACGACGAACATAATCAGCTTTATACTGCGCTGGTGCATCAGGCCCATCACGATTGAAAACAAGTGTTAATGGTATTGTTTTCAAAACAAAAGCTGAGCATGAGTTAATCAGTTGCTTTTTATTTTCTGTATTGATTTCGAGCAAAGTGAATATTAAAAAAACATCATGATCTAAAGTCTCGTATAGTGTATTAATATCTCTAGCGATAGCTTGATGATCAGTTCCTGAATAATTGTATTTTGAAGCGATTTTGTCGTAAATAATCAATGAAGAGCAATGGATGACGAAAAAACACATCAATTGTTCTGGAGAATGCATTGGCAATAAATCTTTTGATTTAAAAACACTGAAGACATCAAAACGTTCAAGGTTTTTTGGAGAATGAATTTTAGGAATCAATGATTCTAAGAAACAAAAAGATTGACTAGGATGTTCTTTTAATAAAAACAAATCCCTGTCTGATGAGCAGTCTGTTAACACTTCCAGGGTTAATTGACTAAAGAACCAAGGATTTTTAACTTTAGCAACTTTATTAAAAAAATCATTCAATAATAATTTGAACTGATGCAGTTGCTCAGTGTTTTGAAGAAATTTTATTGTCGGCGCTTTAATCTGACTTAATAATTGATGGACATCAGGTTTTTCAGTCTGACGGAAAAAAACATAAATCTCATCCGTTGTATAATTATTTAACACATGATGAACAATGCTTGCTATAAGAGGTTGTGTATTGTGATTAAAATGCAGGACTTTGTGTATTAATTTTGCTGCATTGATTCTAACGAGTTCACTCTCTTGAAGTATTTGCTTGATATCAATAAAAAAGTAACTGGAAAAAAAGAATTGAACGATTCCGTAAACATGATTTGTTTCAATATAAAATGCAGCATAATTGATTATTTGATGAATATTTTTTGACAAGGGCTTTGATATTTTGATGAAAAATTCTTTATCAAGTTCATAAATTTTATTATGTTCCATGAGATGAAGCACTTTGTTGATCAGGCTTTGATGAGCATTATCTAATGTCGTGAGTTTTTTTGTTAATAACGCTAGAACATGCCCAGCCTCTTCATAAAGTGCTAATAAGATATCTTCATTTATCTGAAATGAAGTGCTATCAATTTTTTTTGATAACTTTAATAGCAGTTTTGTCCAGCAGGTGGATTCAACATGACTGATTAGTTTTAAATCAATATCTTCTTCTTTAATCAGATCGATATCTTCATCCAAAAATAAGGACAATGCTGATGCTATAAATTTTCTAGCATTAATTTTTTTATCAGGATTAACATCATCTACTCTATGATCGGATGAAAGATAGTTGAAAAAAATTAACCCTTTGCATATGAGTAAAAGCTTTTGATGATCTGTTGTCGAGCCACTGATTAAAACGTCATCAAGCAGTGTGCTGACTGGTAATTGATTTGATTGATCGGCATGCACATAAGCGACAAACTGGTCCCAAAAATCAGGTAGTTGTAACAGAAGCTTTTTTAAAAAATAGCATTTTGTCAGAAAAGAAAATTGTTTTTTAGCATTCGAGTCATCCAGGCTTTGTGTTAATGAGAGCTCATGTTCATTAAAAGCAAGATTATAAAATATTTTTGTAAATTTGTAATATTGATAGATATCATGAAACTCTGATTCTATATGATGACCAAAAAATAAGATGTTTTTAAAAAAATTAAGGCTATCGATCACAAAAGAATATAAAAAAAGTGCAAGAATTGATAAGATCAATAATGCAGCAGAGCCGATTGCTAAGAAGAAAGTTGTTATAGCCTGAAATGATTTAAATAAAAAGTAAAATAACCCCTTTTTATTTTTTCGCACTAATGCCTGACTCATCTCAAAAAAATAAAAGGGAAAAAGCGCACTTAAATACAAATAAATAAAGAAGTTATCAATGCGTTGTACTATTTTTAAACTTCTAGGGATCATTTTTTTACACCCTGCTTAATTAAGTAAATAGAATAATAGTATTTTTTGATCTTTTACGCTCATCTTACCCCATTAATTAAAACTCACTCATTTCGTAACTTTATCTTTGATTTCTAACTGTATCTTTAAATATGAATCTATCATAAAAAAAGTGCGATATCACTTAAATATCGTTGATTTTGAATGTGACCCTACTATTTTTTTGTTAAAATGCTCAAAATATCTTAATATTAATGGCTTTAACAGAAATCATTAGAAGAAAATTATTTGAATAAAGCTTTATTTTCATACCTCAATATTAAAAATAGGGGCATTACAAAGTATATTTATATCAAATGTTGTTTACTATTGAGGAGCAAACAGGTTACAATGGTCAAGTATTTGATAAAGTTGTTGCTTACACTTGAGACTATAATAAAGTTTCCAATAAATTTGCTTGGACCTTTTTAAAATAAATCAGTGCATCGTATCGTGATGCGCTATGCGTACGTTTTGGGGACTGCAACATTTGAAATACATCTTGCATTTTCCATAACTACAATTTAAAAGGTATTCAATGTCAAATTTAGATAATAATGAATCTTTTGTCACGTCTGTATCCGATGACGTTATTAATAATAAACAAACCACTTTTAGCGATCTTCCATTACCCGCTAGCTTGCTTGAAATCTTAGCAGAACATAATTTTGTTAATCCAACACCGATTCAAGCTCAAAGTATTCCTCATGTTCTTGCAGGAAAAGATATGCAAGGAATAGCTCAGACAGGTACTGGTAAAACGCTAGCATTTGCTTTACCAATCGTTGCGCAACTTTTAGCTAATCCTGAAGCGAGAGTGATGGTTCTTGTCCCAACTCGTGAATTGGCACAGCAAGTCACAAAGACCTTTAACCTCTTAGTGAAGAAAAATAAATCTCTTCGCACCACTCTTTTGATTGGCGGTGAATATATTCGTCAACAAATGACCGAGCTTTCTAAGAACCCTCGTATTATTATCGGTACGCCAGGACGCGTTATCGATCATTTAGAGCGCGGCACACTGGCTTTAGCTGAGGTTAAGTATTTAATTCTAGACGAAATGGATAGAATGCTTGATATGGGCTTTGGTCTACAGTTAGATGAGATCCTCAGTTATCTCCCAAAAGAGCGTCAAACTTTGATGTTTTCTGCAACGTTACCAGGACATATTTCAAAAATCGCCCAACGCTATTTAAGAAATCCGGTGCTTGTTTCTATTGGCCAACATTCACAGCCTGTTGCTAAAATCAAGCAAGATGTTGTTTTTGTTAAACAAACAGAAAAGCTCACCGCTCTTGTTGAAGCGCTCAATGCTCGTCAAGAAAGCAAAGCCAAAGGTTCTGTGATCATCTTCGTTAGAACGAAAATGGATGCAGACGACATTTGTGAACAACTTCGCGATCAACGTTTTAGAGCTTCTGCTATGCATGGTGACTTGCGTCAAGCAAAACGTCAACGCGTATTAAATGATTTTCGTACAAGAAAACTCGATATTTTAGTAGCAACAGATATCGCCGCTCGCGGTATTGATATTGCACATATTGAACTTGTTATTAATTATGAATTACCACAAGCAACAGAAGATTATGTTCATCGTATCGGTAGAACAGCCCGCGGTGGCGCTGAAGGTTCAGCATTATCGTTTGTTGCACCTTTTGAGCAAGGTAAATGGCGCGATATTTTACGTTTAACCAATCCAGAAGCTGCTAAAGAATTTATGGTAAAACGCCCGCAACGTACATCTGATAAGCCATTTAAGAAATTTGGTGGTGGAGAAGAACGTCGTTCTTTTGGTGGTGAACGCCGTTCTTTTGGTGGTGAACGCCGTGCCTTTGGTGGCGGAGAAGATCGCCGTTCTTTTGGTGGTGAGCGTCGTGCCTTTGGTGGCGGAGAAGAACGTCGTTCTTTTGGTGGTGAGCGCCGTTCTTCTGATGGCGATCAAAAACGCTCTTATTTCGCAGATCGTGATAACGCTGAAGGCCAAAAACGTGGCGGTTTTGAGCGTCGCGATAGAGATTTTAATGGCGAACGTCGTGATTCCTCTAGAAATGATTCTCAAGAACGCCGTTTCGGTGATCGTGGTGGGTTTGGAGGACGTCCAAATGCAGAGCGTCGTTTTAAATCCGATCGTCCAGAGCGTGATGGTGAGCGTAGA
>RFNU01000136.1 GCA_009927065.1 bacterium
TTAAACACCAGCGAATCATTGCTGTTGCTTAATCGGAAGCCCATCTTCTTTAGGGGATGGGTAGTTCACGACAATATTGAAACTGCAAGCATTCTAAAAGATCACTCTGGTTGTGACTCATCTTCAGCTTCTATTTGCAAAAGGCCTTCCATTTGGGCATTCCACAGTTGTTGATAAAGCCCTACCTGACTAGCTAACTGATGATGAGTTCCATCCTGAACAATGACGCCATTATCAAACACCAATATTCTATCCATTTTTTGCAAGGTACTTAATCGATGTGCAATCACTAAGGTTGTTTTATCGTTCATAAGATCATTAAGAGAGGCTTGAATATCCTGTTCAGTCAATGAATCGAGTTGCGAGGTAGCTTCATCTAGAATGAGAATAGGTGCATTTTTCAAAATGGCGCGAGCAATTGCAATACGTTGACGCTGTCCGCCAGAAAGTCTTAATCCCCTTTCGCCAATTTCAGTATCGTATTGTTGTGGTAATTTCATAATAAAATCATGGGCGCGTGCTTTCATAGCGGCGTGCTGAACTTCTTCTAATGACGCATCCCTTTTGCCATAACGTATATTTTCAAGAATACTTCGTTGAAATAATCCAGGCTCTTGAGGAATAAACCCTATCGCATGTCTTAAAGAATCTTGAGTAATATCTTGAATATTCTGACCATCAATTTTAATAGAACCTTCTGCAATATCATATAATCTTAATAAAAGATTCACAAAAGTTGTTTTACCACCACCAGAAAATCCAACCAACCCAATTTTCTCCCCCGGCTTAATCTTCACCTTAAGATTCTTAAAGAAATAACCTTGGGCGCGATGTCCAAAGCAGACATTATCATAAACAATGCCTCCTTTGTTAATACTCAATAACTCTGCGTGGGCTTTGTCAACGACATCATGAGGATGATAAAGAGCTTCTAACCCTTGCTGAAGGGTGCCAATAATAGTTGCATAATCCCCAATGTCGCGCGAAAAAGTCCATAAAATATGAATAATTTCCAAGTTGATAGAAAGAATTAATGTAAAATCTCCTGGCGTCAAAATACCTTTTTGAATACCTTTGACGAGTAAATAAATAGATATTGCTTGATAAATAAAGAATGTTGCACCTTGAAAGAAAAAAAGCTTTTGAAAAAACTTATCTTTAGCACGCTCAGCGCTCACATAGAGATCGAATTTCTTGCGCGTTAATTTTTCTTCATTTTTATATCCAGAAAATAATCTGACGGACATAATATTATTAAAAAGATCAACATAATATCCTGTTAGCTCTGAGCGAGCCTCAGCAGCATTCCTGCTTAAAAGAGCAGCTGGTTTCGTTAAAAAAACAGACCCCATAACATATAAAAAAACCCAGCAGCTTAATCCAACCGCAAAATAAAGATGTACTGAGCCTAAAAAAATCAAAGCGATGATAACAGCAAAGAGTGTTGGTATAAATTGCTCTAATACCAAACATAATAAATCAGGAACTCCATTACTTAAGTCCTTGACTTTATTGGTTATTGCTCCAGAAAAGTTGCTTTGATAAAAGCGCTGCGAATGTTTCAGCATTTTACCGACAACATGTTCTCCGACATGTCTTTTTATTCCAGGATTAACATAAAGCCAAATATAATCATATAATCTGAAAATCAATGTGATACATAACGTCATCGCCAAATAAGCAGTGACCGGATAAAAGAGGAGCTGGCCAACATTATCAGGCGTTGCTTGAGTAATAGTATCAAGCATAATCTTCACTAAATAAGGCCTGAAAGAAGCATCAAAAGCCCATATCATCATAATAAATAATTGCACACTAATCATTAATGAAAAAGGTTTAATCATTCTAAGAAAAAAGGAGAGGGCATTACGTTTCATGGGCAACCTCAATGAAGTATATTTGCAGCAGTTGGCGCGCGTTATTATGTGTTTTTACAGTAGAATTAATTGGGTTCAACACAGTTTATTAAAAACCATTTAATTACTGTTAATTTTGAATTATAACATAATTTTCATGATTTTTTAAGAGTAGTTAAAATGAATTCTTCAAAAACAACCTGGAAGTCTATAGTAAAATGGTTGATTGGATACAAAATTTTCAACAAGAAATGTTGTCTCTATTGCAAGGCAATACAAACCTCTTTGCGGGGAATGGCCATAGATTAACACTGTAATCTTCAGTACAATAAAGAATTATCGGCTTTTTATGCATTCATGACTGGTGTTGAAGAACAAATGAGGATTGCTCACGCTAAAATAAATTTTATTAATGGGTATCCTCATTCTGATGTTTTTGGTGATCGTTACTTCCTTGAAGGACGCCAGGGTCTTGCTGAGCGTGAATATGTTTACTTACTTAATAATGAGATTTTTGAACGTTTTTATCAACAAAAAAATTTTATTATTGGAGAAATTGGTTTTGGTATTGGCCTAAATTTTTTAGCAACAATGAATCTCTGGATGAAAACTCAACCTGTTGATCGTACATTAATCTATATCAG
>RFNU01000028.1 GCA_009927065.1 bacterium
GGAGAAAAGAAAGGTGATGATAAGAGTAAGAGTGGTAAAGAAGGTGGTGGGCCCGGTGAATTGGAAACTGCCGGAGGTGCTTTTCCAGCTTCTGAACTTTATAAAGAAATAGGTGCTAATTTAGAACAATGGGATATTTATAGAAATAGTATTGCACTAATTGAATCGCAAGGAAAATATGGAATTCCTGGTGGTTCTGGAATGCATTTTGATGGTCGGTATCAAATGGGTGAAGATGCAAAAAAAGATGGTTCGGCAGTTGCAGGAGTTCCCAATCCGGGACACTCTGATGATCCCAATGCACACGTAAGAGTTTCTTTCAGAAATAATCCACAATTACAAGAAACTATTTTTACTGGATTTACCATTGCAAATCACAGATATTTAATGAAAAATCCAAAGTATAAATCTGCAAGTGTGGAAAGAAAATTACAAATACTTGGATATGCACACAATCAGGGTATGGGTGGTGCAGAAAACTGGTTGAATACTGGAAAAGTTGGTGTTGATGGATTTCAAACTAAAGGAACAGCATACACTGACTTGATTGCTAAAAATTTCAGGTCTAAAAAATCCGGAGGAGTAATGGAACTTGCCACTGGTGCTGTACCTGTACCTACCGGTGATGAAACAGAACTATCTGGAAAGGCAGGAAAAATTATTGCAGGTGCTAAAAAAATACTTGGACTTGGGAAGGGGGTAGTGAATGAATGTGCAAAAACAGTAAGAGCTGCCCTTGTTGCTGGGGGTCTTTCAGAATTTAAATCAAAAACCACTCAAATAGGTGATTTGGACAGTGATCCCAATGCTGGTAGAAACGTACCTGAACTGGCTGCTTCTTTTGGTGGTAGTGATTTGGGTAGAGTTATTCGCAATAAAAGTAATATTAAGGCCGGAGATATTATTTTATGGAGGGGTGGTGGAGGATATGGTCCAGGTGCTATTACTCACGTTGGTATTGCTGCTGATGATGGATTAAAAAATCAATATGATCATAACACGGGTTATGGATTTCATTACAGACCTCATTGGGATAGTGCCAGCGGCCGAAAATGGTTTGCTGGGGTAAGACTTATGAGTGAAGGTGGAATGATTAAAAGACCATCACTTGCTATTATTGCAGAAAGAGGCAAAGAAGAATTTCTTCTCGGCGGCAGAACCACAGAGTTGTTTAATTCTCTTAATCCAAATCTTTTAGAAAAAATAAATGCAGCAAAAACTAAA
>RFNU01000214.1 GCA_009927065.1 bacterium
TAATCAAGAAAGATAAGATCTGAGTATCTTCAATATTATCACAAGCTTTATGCGAGCTGATGAAATAAAGGATGTTTTAATTTTGTTGCAGAGAATATAAAGTTATGTTTCATAATTAAGAGAAAATTTAACGATGTTTGAAGAGCTATTGATTATTTTATTTATTAGCGTGTTGATTGTTTCGGTTTTAAGAAAACTGCATCTTCCAGCTATCTTGGGATATTTATTAACAGGGATGCTTGTCTCCCCTAATTGGCTTGGTATTGTTGGCACGCTCAGTGACCTGGAATCAATTTCTGAATTCGGAGTTGTTTTCTTGTTATTTATGATAGGACTAGAGCTTTCTGTTCCAAAACTTATATCGATGAGGCGAAATTTAGTTACTCTCGGTGGTGGACAGGTTTTAATTACAGCTGCATTGATTATTGTAGCAGGATTGTTGACAGGTTCGATTTCCGTCGCAGGATCGATAGCTATTGCTGGCGCCCTGACTTTGTCATCAACTGCTGTGGTCACAAAACAGCTTGTTGAACAATCTGAACTGCAAACACGTTACGGTCAGTTGGTTTTAAGTATTTTGTTGTTTCAAGATTTAGCAGCCGTGCCCTTTTTGATCATTATCCCATCGTTTGCTGAAGGAGTCGGGTTAGCAGCGCAACTTTATACATCAATACCTACTGGTTTTATTGTTTGCAGTACTTTTATTATTGTTGGTCGTTATGTTCTTCGACCTTTATATGACATGGTCGCTCAAGCAAAATCTTCTGAGTTATTTATGTTGGCAACTTTACTCGTAGCCCTAAGCGCTGCGGCAATTACTGATTTAGCTGGACTTGGTAAAGAATTAGGCGCATTTCTTGCGGGGGTTATGCTTGCTGAAACACAGTATGCGCATCAAATTGAAAGCGACATTCAGCCTTTTAGAGATGTTCTATTGGGATTGTTTTTTGTAACTGTTGGTTTAAGACTAGAGCCCTTTATCTTAATTATTTACTGGAAATTAATTTTAGCGAGTGTACTGACTTTAATTGTCATCAAAACAATGGTCGTATATTATTTGGCTCATTTGATAGCCCGTCAAGATAAATTAACTGCATTTAAGACAGGCTTAGCTTTGGCTCAAGGCGGGGAGTTTGGGTTTGCTATTTTAGCAATAGAGGGCTCTTCGGTTATTCTACCACAAGATGTTTTAAATATTATTACTTCTGTTGTTATTGTCTCGATAGCGATAGCGCCTTTATTGATTCGTAAAAGTGATGTGATTGCACAATACTTTTTCAAAAAGAAAGAAAAGCTTCATCAAACAGAAATTAAAGAAATAGTTGCTTCTTCCGAACGAAGAGATCATGTTATTTTATGTGGATATGGGCGTATAGGACAATCATTAGCACTCTTTTTAGAGCAAGAAGATATTTCTTATGTTGGGATAGAGCTAGATCCTGATAGATTAGAGGAAGCGAGAAATGCAGACGAGACTGTTTATTATGGCGATGCAACTAAAGAAGAAACTTTGTTGTCTGCAGGTCTAATGAGCGCTCGATTACTGATCATCACCTTTGATGATCCTATTCGAGCAAGACGGATGTTAAAGCGGATTCGTTTCAGAAACCCCTCAATTCCTACACTTGTGAGAACGCGTGATGATAGTTATCTGACTTCGTTGCAACAAAGCGGAGCAACCGAGATCATTCCTGAGACCTTGGAGACATCGTTAATGATGGCGTCTCACATGCTTTTGTTTCTAGGACTTAGCCCAGTAAAAGTTCGACAAAAAATTTCAGACATCAAAAGTTATCGTTATCAAATGATGAGATCGTATTATACTGGAAAATCGGATCATTTTGATGAAGCTCAAGAACAAACCTTTGCTCATGCGATTGTTATTACAAAAGAAAGTTTTGGCTTTGATAAAACCATTGCCCTGGTGAAAGAAAAATTTTTTCCCGCAAAGATACGCTCATTTACTCGTCGTGGAATTCGTTCATTTCAAGAGCCTTGTGCTGATGTTATTCTTGAGGAAGGAGATATTTTAATTATTGAAGGAACTAAGCAAGATATTTATATCTCAGAAGAGCGCGTCTTGCATGGAGAATTACCCTGCTAAATAGTAAAAAAGGATAAATAGCTTTATGAATGTCTTTAAAGGAATATTATTTACTTTTATGGCTGTGGTATCAGCCTATCAAAAACAAGACGATTTATCTTATCCAGAAACTATAAAGAGACTTGCTCCTCCCGCAACTATTAATATTGGTGGTACAGTTCCTGAGAAAGAAATAGCGGAGACATTTGCGCCTGGACAAAAAGTTTATCAAAAATACTGCTCAGTTTGCCATGGTTACGGAGTTGCAGGAGCTCCGAAAATGGGAGATAAAGAATCTTGGACAGAGCGGTATAAAAAAGGATGGCAAACACTTATGAATCATGCTCTTAATGGATACAAGGGAATGCCAGCTCGAGGCCATTGTGTAAAATGCTCAGACAAAGAAATTCGTGAGGCAATAGCTTATATCTTCACACAATCAAATGTTGAGCAGAATGAATGAATCAATGAGCCTAACTAGTATCAGGAGTTTTTTTTAGGATTCATTAATTAGCTATCTCTTATAAATGTATATTATTCCTGAGCTCGATTGTTTTTGCATAATATTTTATTTAGTCAACATAATTTAAAGAGCTTGATTTATAACTTTACAAGAGAGTATCCTGCTGGCATAATCGAGAATAACTCATACACGGAGCGTATTATGACAGTAATGGATATCGTAGAATCTGAGAAAATCACAGTCTCCTTAACTAAAAAGCTAAGAAAAGTTAAGCCTATCAAGGCTCGCATGTCTCGTAATGAGATTATTCAAAATATAGCTGATGAAACAGGATTAAAGCGCGTTGATGTCGATCTTGTTTTTGATTGTTTAGGCGATCTCGTCAAAAGTCATATGAAAGCACGAGGATCAGGGGAGTTTATGATTCCTAAAATTGGCTTAAAAATAAAGCGTGTTCGTCGCAAAGCCACTAAACAAAGAAAGATGGTGTCACCATTAACGCAGCAAGAAGTGACAATTCCTTCTAAGCCAGCTCGTTGGGATATTAAGTTAATTGCTTTAAAATCTTTAAAAGACTCTGTTCAATAGACAGCTCATGCAGATAGCGCAATAGTGATATGTTATGTCGATTGCGCTATCTTTAGCGCCTAAGCCTTATTTATTATCACAATAGCATATTCAAACTCATTTTTTTATATTAAAATTAGTCTTATAAAATCAGAAGGTTAAGAATTTTATATTTCAATTGATTAAAAAAGTGAGTAATCATGCAACATTATTTAAATGGGTTAAATCAACAGCAATTACAGGCAGTGACATTTGCAGGTAGAAATTTACTTGTATTAGCCGGAGCAGGCTCAGGAAAAACAAAAACTCTTATAACTCGAATAGCACATTTTATGCACATCGGAGTGAATCCTAGTCAAATCGTCGCAGTAACATTTACCAATAAAGCAGCAAAAGAAATCAAAGTTCGTTTGAGCACACTTTTCCCGGAATCAAAAAATGTTCATATTGGAACCTTCCATCGTTTATCACATTTGTTTTTAAGAAAGTATGGAGAGTTGATTAAACTTGATACAAATTTTCAAATCATTACTCCTTCCGATCAAAAGAAAATTTTTAAAAATATTTTTATAAAGCTTAATAGAGCAGAAACGCAATATGCTAATCAAAAAAACGCATTAAATTTATTATCAGAATACTATTACAACAAGAATCTTCAATTTGATGAAAGCTGGAGACCTATTATCACAGCCTATATTGAACAGTGTGAAAGGGAGTCTTTAGTAGATTTTGATGCTTTGATTGACAAAGCAACTCTTCTTTTTCAACAAGAAGACTTTAAATCTAGATTTGGTAACCAATTACAACATGTGTTGATAGATGAGTTTCAAGATACCAACCCGGCTCAATTTCACTGGATCAGGGAACTGGTTCAGCAAGGCACAAAAACGACATTAGTTGGAGATGATGATCAGTCGATTTATGGCTTTAGGGGCGCTGATATTAGAATTATTCAGAAAGTTTCTAGTACATTTACTGATCTTCGTACTATTAGACTTGAACAAAACTATCGTTCTACACCATCCATTCTAAAATTAGCCAATCATGTTATTGGTGGTAATAAAAATCGTTTAGGAAAGGAATTATGGACTAGTAATCCGGATGATCAATTACCAGTAATTCATGAATCACTGGATGAGTATCAAGAAATTCAAGAAGTTTCTAGAAATATTCATTTATTATTGAATCGAGGTGTTAGATATGCTGATATAGCCGTACTTTATCGTTCAAATGCTTTGTCACGTTTATTAGAAGCAGAGGCTCGTAAATATCAATGGCCTTACCACGTTTCAGGGGGGCTACCTTTTTTTGATAGAGAAGAAATCAGAGATATTATGAGTTATTTGCAGTTGGTGGTTGATCCAAGAAATAATAACGCTTTGCTTCGCGTAATAAACAAACCTGCTCGCAAAATAGGCAATAAGACACAGGACATACTGTTAGACTATAGTAGTCAATATCAAGTTTCTTTATGGGATGCGATGTTAACTTTAACATCAACGTTCCCTTCAACAACTAAAAAAGCTCTACAACAGTTTATTGAACTTATACAGAGTTTGAAGTTATTTTTGACTCAACAAGCTATAAGCTTAGCTGAGCTTAGTCATCAAATACTAGAGCAAACACAACTTTCCGCTCTATATCAAAACACAGACAAAGGTGATAGCAAAGAAGATAATCTTTATGAATTCACTCGCGCATTGATTGATTTTCAATCAATCTATCCTGAAAAATCATTGATAGAACTTTTAGGACTTTTTCTCAATGAGTATTTGTTAGATGATACCGCGCATATTGAAAAAGAAGATAATGCTTTAGTATTTTCAACTTGTCATGGTGCTAAAGGGTTAGAGTGGCCTTATGTTTTTTTGATCGGGATGGAAAAAAACTTATTTCCACATGAGCATAGTTTTCGTGAAGATGAAATTGAAGAAGAAAGAAGGTTGTTTTATGTTGCTATAACAAGATCAAAAAAACAACTTAGAATCTCATACGCCTTAAAGAGACAGCGTTACAACGAAGTACTGTATCCTGAACCATCGCCTTTTTTATATGAAATACCAGCAGAGTGCATCTCTTGGATAGGAAAAAAAAATCAAAACAATCAGCATCAAAAAAACATGAGCAGGAATAGTATGGTTACTAAGCCAAATAAAACTAGAGAATTCAATTTAAAAAAAATAAAACATAATATTTTTGGCATAGGGCAAATCATTAACTTAGATCTTGATCAAGACGTGATTATCATAAAATTTGAACAAAGTGGTCAAAAAATGTTACGGTACTCTTTGGCAAAAAACATGATTCAAGAGTATTAATTTGTTTGATAGGAGTATTTAATGGCGCAGGTAATTTTAGTTGATGGTACGTCTTATATTTTTAGAGCATTTCATGCTTTACCGCGATTAACCACTGCCTCGGGGATGAACACTGGCGCTATATACGGTTTTTGTTCCATGTTTAAAAAATTATTAGCTGATCATGCAAATACTCCTGTAGTTCTATTTTTTGACGCCGGCGGAGATAATTTTAGAACTGCCTTGTATCCTGAGTATAAAGCCAATCGTAAAGAGATCCCGCCAGAACTCAAAGAGCAATTAACACATATCTATGAAATAGCAAAACTCTTCGGTGTTCCGATTATAACTCAGTTTGGCGTAGAAGCTGATGATTTAATTGGTACGGTTGCTGCTCATTATGCGCAATTAGGAGAGGTTTTTATTTCTTCTGCAGATAAAGATTTTTGCCAATTAATTAATGAAAAAATTTATTTGGAGAATACTCAAGAAAGTCGAGTTTTAACGATAAAGGGTGTTGTTGAAAAGTATGGAATCAATCCAACTCAATTTATTGATTATTTGGCTTTAATTGGTGATAGTAGTGATAACATACCGGGCGTTCCTAAAGTAGGAAAAGTGACAGCCGTAAAATGGTTAACTCAATATGGTTCACTAGATAATCTAATCATTAATCAAGAGTCAATAACTGGCAAGGTCGCTGAGTCATTTAGAGCGCATACTCAAGATGCCTTATTATCTAGGCAACTTGCCACTATCAAAAGAGATCTTCCTTGGCCTGATGGACTTAGTTATGATGCCTATCCTGCGTGTCCTGCATTAGACTTAGGTGCTTTAGCAAAACAATATGAACTTTATGAGTTTAAATCTTTAATTCCTAAACGTGTGCCTGAAAAAAAAGAAATCCCGCCCTATAAAATATTACTTATTGATAATCAAGAAAAACTGACTGCCGCATTAAGAGATCTATCAAATCAATCTATCATAGCCATTGATCTTGAAACAACAAGTCTTAGTGCTTTAGATGGATTTGTTTGCGGTATAGGATTATGCGGATCATGGGATACATCTTATTATATTGCATCAAATGATGATTCGGAGCTAATTGATCGAGCGTTAAAATGGTTATTGGATGCTTTTACAAATTCTAATCAAAAATGGATAGCTCATAATTGGAAATTCGATGGCGCATTCCTTTATCATTTTATAAAAAAGTTGCCGTGTCATTATGCCGATACAATGCTTATGTCTTATATTCTTAAAGCAGAAGAAAAGCATGATTTAAAATCTTTAGCGTTTAACTATTTAAATTGGCCTTTAGAAAGCTATGAAAGTGTGCTGGGCCAGCATGATAGTTTTAAAAATGTACCTTTAGACAAAGCTGCTTTCTATGGAGGCAGTGATGCTGCAGCTACATTTAGACTATATCATTTGTTTCAACATCAATTGGATGAAAATCCAACTTTAAATAAAGTGTTTAATCAGATAGATAATCCTTTAGTCTTTATTCTAATGCATATGGAATTAACCGGAATTCAGCTTGATTTAGAATTGATTTTAACTTTAGAAAAAGAATTAAAAGACTCTTTGTTAAAAATCAGTCAAAATATTTATCACTATGCCGGGACCGCTTTTAATATTAATTCACCTAAACAATTAAGGTCTCTTTTGTTTACGACATTGCAGTTGCCAATTCTAAGAAAAACGCCCAAAGGCGATCCTTCAACAGATGAAGATGTTTTAATTGATTTGAAAGATTCACACCCTATTATTTCTTTAATCTTAGAATACAGACAGCTTGAAAAATTAAGATCAACCTATACTTTTTCATTAATTCAGCAAATACATGCAAAGACTAAACGCATTCACACAAATTATCATCAAACCGGGACTATTACTGGTCGGTTATCGTCTTCCTCACCAAATCTTCAAAACATTCCAATAAAATCTCAATATGGTCGAAAAATCAGACAGGCGTTTATTGCTAAACCAGGATACTTACTTCTATCTCTAGATTATTCACAAATAGAATTACGATTAATGGCTCACTTTAGCAATGACTCTAATTTGCTTAACGCTTATAACAATCAACAAGACATTCATATAAGAACTGCATCAAATTTGTTTGATCGCCCATTAGCTACGGTCACTGATCAGCAACGTCAATTAGCTAAAACTGTTAATTTTGGATTAATCTATGGAATGAGCGCATGGGGCCTAGCAAAGCAACTGCATATATCAAGAGAACAAGCGCAAGCATTCATAGACAGTTATTTTAAGCAATATCCTGGTGTTAAAACATATACGGAATCGATGAAGACTTTTGCAGCTGAACATGGTTATGTAACAACGTTATCAGGCAGAAGAATTCCTATTGATATAAAAAGTAAAAACAATCCCTCTCAGAATGCATTCAGAGCAGCGATTAATGGCCCATTACAAGGAACTGCAAGTGACTTAATTAAATTAGCCATGCTAGATATTGCAAAAGAAATTTATTCTCATCAAGATGAGATAGAACTGCTTTTGCAGGTTCATGACGAGCTCATCTTTGAGGTTAAATCAGAGTTTGCTGAATCATGGGCTAAAAAGATTTGCACCTTGATGGAGTCAGTATTAGCCTTAAATGTTCCACTCAAAGTCAACTATCAACTTCATCTGAATTGGGGCTTTGTTGATTAAATTCAATATTTTTTTTCACGATAGATTCAAATAAACTTTGTTCGAGTAATTCTATACCGTCGCGATTTGAAGCAGCTGTTGGAATGACGTTGGGTTTTAAATTAATTTCTTTGAGTTGTCTGAGAAGTAAGGATCTTTGCTTTAATCCTTGTTGTTTACTCAACTTGTCATTTTTTGTTGTCACAATAATGAGTTCGCAATCAAGGCTTGCAATTAAAGGTAAAACAATAAAATCTGTTTTAGTCATATTATGCCGAGCATCAAGAAGCCAGCAAAGGATATTAGGAGCATGTTCTCCGATAAAAAAATTCTCTAACAGTTGACTGATAACAACGGACTGTTGCGCATTAATTTTAGCATAACCATATCCTGGTAAATCACACCATAAACTTTTTGGATGAGGGCATTCAAATAAATTAATAAGTTGTGTTCTACCCGGGGTTTTAGATACACGGGCTTTTTTTTTGCCAATTAATGCATTTAATATAGAAGACTTGCCAACATTAGAACGGCCCCAAAATCCAACCTTTACTAAAGGATCATGAGGAATTTGAGAAATTGCAGAGCAACTTTTTAGAAATTGAGTTTGAGCAAAAAGCATTTCATATGCCACATAGCCAGTTTGATGCTATCATAACCTATGTAGCAAAAACCTCCTACTTTAATTTGCAGGATAGACCCATGTTTAAGATTTTTTTTGGAATTCTATGTATTTTTTTTGTTTTAAACGCGCAAGATATGGTCGATAAACAAATTTCTCAAGAGATCCAGAAACCGCAAGATCCCATAAGCGTTTGTACTCCTTGTCACGGTTCAGATGGCAATAACATCAATCCAACTATTCCCCGATTAGCAGGCCAATATCAATCATATTTAGCTACACAACTTTATGAATTTAAAAAAGGTGAACAAGGTTTGCGTTATAACACGTTAATGTATCCTATAGCCCAAGCCCTTACAGATAAAAATATTGAATCACTAGCTGAATATTATGCTCAACAAAAGAAAGTTCCTTCTCAAGCAGAAAAAAGAAATGATCTTCGTTTAGGGGAGCGTATATATAAAGGGGGTATTGCACAAAAGAATATTACCGCTTGTAGTGCTTGTCATAGCCCAACAGGTGCTGGTAACGATCTTTATAAAGTACCCTCATTGGCTGGACAGCATAGTGAGTATATAAGCATTCAATTAAAAAACTATCGAGATGGAGCGCGCAAACATCCAGTAATGAGCTCAGTAGCACATCGTCTTTCTGATGTAGAAATTGCAGCAGTCTCTAATTATTTACAAGGTTTAACCGCTAATACAACACAATGAATGATCTATCTTTATTGCTTTGGGTAGTATATTGAATCTTTGATTTTCGGAGAGTTTTTAATGAAGGTAAAGCTATTTTTTTTAATAATTCTATTCAGCAACTTATATATTGCTAATGCCAAAACTATCAATTTTATTGAAAATGATCATTATTCAAAATCAAAAATATTAGGTTATCAACCTAATGTAGAGGTCCATTATTTTTTTAGCTTTCAATGTCCAGCGTGTGCAAAAAGCTCTAAAACAATGCATGAATATTTAGATCGTATTGAGCTTAATTACAAAGTAATGCGCCACCCCCTCGTTATGAATCAAACTACTATGCAATTGACGAGAGCGTATTTTGCAATGGATGCTGATAGAAACAATCCTGGTATTATAGAGGCTTTTTATGATCTTGCTCGTTTAAAAGAATTAACTGATGAACGTTTGATTGCTGTAATACAAAAAAAAGGTGATAATATTTTCGCTAAACGCTGGGAAAACTTTTCTCAAGAAAAAGCAGCATCTTTTGCAAAATTAACAGCAGAATTAGCTAAGCAATATCAAATTAATTTTATTCCAATTTGTTTTGTGCTAGGCCCAAAAGGAGGTTTCATGGTTTATCCATCTAAACATCTTCCTGCAGAAGAAATGGCGGCATGCATAGATCATGTTATTTTGTTACAAACAACTGTGTAAACTCTATTATTGTCTTAGTAAAAATTTGAACAAAACACGTGCTTGACTTTTCCGTAAACGAAAAGGATTGCGCACGTGTTTTGTTCAAATGAAAAATGAAAGCATAAAAAATTCAGACACTAAATTGCTAACGGAATTCTAGAGGGGGCTTCTTGCGACCCACAATCAGCAATCTGACCATCTTTTGCTGAAGCAGTTGGGCCGGCAACTCTGGCTTCAGAGGTACTAGTATTTTGTGAGTTTTCGATAAAATATAAATCTAAGTTGTTAAAACTAGTGTTTTATATAAAAATCGAATACATTAAGAATTAAAAATAAAATAGTAGACCAGGATGTCGATAGATTGCGTCATATTAGCAGGAGGCTTGTCTTCTCGCTTCCCATCACCTTTATCTAAAGTTTTTTATCCTTTTATTGACAAGCCATTAATTGAGCATTTACTTGATCACGTAACAAAGCTTGCTTTTAGAAAAATCATTGTTGTTACTGGCAGAAAGACTCATGATTATTTTGAAGCTTATGAGAAAGAAGGATTGATTTGCAGAGTTTATCAGCAAGAGCCTGCCGGGACATGGGACGCCTTAATAACAGCGCTGCCTGCTATTAGAAGCCCTGAATGTGTAGTCATTAATGGTGATATGCCTCTTTTAGATCAATGTATTCTAAAAAAAATCATTAATTCCAATGCTAACATCGCTTTAACATCAACTATTCATCCCAATCCAATAGGGTATGGACGATTAATGAGAGGTACAGATAAACAGCTTGAGGCAATTATTGAAGAAAAACATTTAACTGGTGATCAGTATGTTACAAATGAAGTTAATGCGGGCCTTTACAAATTTAATGTTGATTTTTTAAAAAAGATTGAAATCAGTAAAAATAAAAATGCTCAAGAATGGTACTTAACGTCTTTATGGGATAAAGGTAGTCCTTATTTAGCCGAAACACAAATCATTATTGAAGATGATTATCGCTTATTAGCTGGAGTCAATTCTTGGCAAGATTTTGAACAAGCAGAAGTATTTTATTATCAATTACAGCGAGAATCTTTAGTAAAACAAGGAGTATTGCTAAAAAACAATCAATCTATTTATATTCAAGGAAAAGTAATCGGCGCTAACCATGTAACAATAGAAGGACCTTGTGTTTTAAAAGGACCAATGACATTAGCGCCAGGAGTGTCAATCAAGCCTTTTACGACAATAGCTGATGTTGATTTAAAGGATAGTACGACTGTCGGCTCTTTTTCTTATTTAAATAATATCAAAACAGAACAGAATGTTGTACTAGGCCCCTTTTTAAAAGCGGTAGAAGGCACATTGATTTATTCAAGCAGTGCTATAGGAAGCTTTGTTGAAATAAAACGTTCTATTATTGGTGATAATACTAAAGCAAAACATTTTGCCTATATTGCTGATGCAACGCTAGGAGCGTCTTGCAATATTGGAGCATTTGTTGTTTTTTGTAATTATGATGGAGAACGAAAGCACAGGGCTTTTTTAGGGGATAATGTTTTTGTCGGTTCAAGTTGCCAATTAATTTCACCAGTTATACTTAATAATAATGCTTACATAGGCGCAGGCACAACTGTGACTCAAGATATTCCTGCTGGAGCATTGATAACTCGAAGAGCTCCTGTAAGAATCATCGAAAATTGGAGGGGAAAATAAATGTGTGGAATTATAGGCGGTGTCACCTTAAAAGAAAATATTGCCCCCTTAATTTTAAAGGGATTAAAGCGGTTAGAATATAGAGGATATGATTCTTCAGGGATAGTTGTTAATAAAAATGATCAATTACAGTTTATTCGTAAAATCGGGGCACCAACTCTTTTGGCCATTGATCCTGCGGTGCAAAACCTGGAAGGATTTGTTGGTTTAGGTCATAATCGTTGGGCAACGCATGGGCCAGTTACAGAAGCAAATGCTCATCCTCATGTTATAGATAATATTGCTCTTGTCCATAATGGGGTCTTAGAAAATGTGGCTTTTGTTGAAAGCTTATTGCGTCCAGAAATCAAAAAATTACTTCGTTCAGATACAGATTCTGAGTTGATTTTAGCTTATCTCTATCAATCTTATTATGACGGGCTAACATTTCTAGAGGCTTTTGAAAAAACAATAAAAATCATAGAGGGTTCATTTGCTTTATTAGTCCTACACGCTAAAGAAAATATTATTTTAGCTCGTAGGCATTATTTGCCACTTTATTACAGCCAAAATGATGGTAGACATTTATTGAGCTCAGATATTTACGGCTTTCCACCAAATCATCATTCTTATCACGTATTGATTGAGGATAACACATTCGTTCTAAAAAAAGATCATGATCCGTATTATGTGGATTCTGCCATCATCACTTCCCAGTCCAGGATTGATGAAATAACAGAGTTAGATAATGATCAATCTAGTTTTATGCAGAAAGAAATTATTGAGCAGGCAGTGATTTTAGAAGAGCATCTACATAATTTTCATGAAAAAATCGCTTTTTTTCATGAAAATTTTTTCGATGAAATTCATTTAGTGGGATGTGGCACTTCATATCATGCAGCATTGACAAGTGTTTTTTGGTTCGAGGAGTTAGCGGGTGTTCCAGCACGGGCTTTTATTGCTAGTGAGTTTAAATATTTTCCACCCGTTGTTAAAAATAAAACACTACTCATAGCGCTGTCTCAATCAGGCGAAACAGCAGATGTTTTAGCTGCTATTCAAGATCAAGGCAAGCCTTATGCAAAACGTTTGGCAATATGCAATAATGCTGGATCAATGTTAACTCGTTTAGTTGATCATACCTTATTGCTCAAAGCAGGTCGAGAAGTAGGGGTTGCCTCCACTAAAGCTTTTACTGCTCAATTAATCATGCTATTAAAAATCAATATTAATTTAACACAGAATGACTTCTTTGCTTTAAAAAACTTTCCTTCATTCTTAAGTTTGCCACAAAGCTTGACAGATATTTTTAAAATGAAAACTTTGGATGAGTGGGCAAAAGAATTAAGTCAATACAGAGCAATGATGATTTTAGGGAGAGGACCTCTGTATCCAATCGCGATGGAGGCGGCACTTAAATTAAAGGAAATTACTTATAAACACGTCCATAGCTTGCCAGCATCAGAACTGAAGCATGGATCATTAGCATTAATTGATAAAGATTGTCCTGTTCTTATGATCATACCTAACGATCATTTACTTAAAAAGAATTTATTAACCTGTGAAGAAATCGCAGCAAGAGAAGGCAAATTATTTATAATCTTTGAAGAAAGCATTGATTCAGCTTTACTTCATAAAAAAGCTTTCAAAGTAGCAATGCCTTCTTGTTTAGCTGTATTAAATCCAATAATGTTTATTGTTCCTTTTCAGCTATTAGCAATTAAAATTGCTAGCATCCTTAATTATGATATTGACAAGCCAAGGAATTTAGCAAAATCAGTCACGGTGGAATAGCTCAGCTAGGAGACGTATTAATCTTGTATTGATATGCCATTATAAGAAACTCATACTTACTAGTGGGCTGCTGCGCTTGGTAGACTACTCTTCTTGTTACGCGGAGCTCTCCGAGAGGGTTATAAGACTTAGAGAGATAAGGGGGGCTTTGCGGGATATGTATGGTAACGAAGGATATAGATCTCCACAGCACTTTGACCCACTCCACAGTGCTTTTCTCTATCGACAAAAAATATAAGGAAAAGACAATCAGTTGTTTGCATTCCCCTTAATAAAAACTTGTGAGCGTGAATGAATAGCGATATTTTTTAATGTCTTGGATATCTTCTGAAAATAGGAGTTTCCATAAACATACTGCGACAAGGGTTAATATCCAATGACCCCCGTCTACTAAAGAAACCACGGACAGTTAGCGATTTAGGATTAATTAAACGATATAAATCCATAAAAATTCTTTCGATAGATGATTCGTTAAATTCATGATGCAATCTAAAGGATATTAGATATTGGTACAGGCTTTCTGGCTGAAGTGCTTTTCCCAACCATGTTAACTCTATTGTGGCCCAGCTTGGTTCAAGCGTTTCTGCACACATTGTTCGAAACAAATGAGTTTCATATTTAAAATATGAAGCTTCTTCATATTGTTTTTGTGGTGCAAGCTTTAGTAGTGATGGATCGTAGTGAAAGATAGAGCATGTCGTTGGAAAATTATCCAAACATATAGATTGCTGAGTAGTAAATAGTTGCGAAAATAACTTTGATGAGTGTTCGTTTAATTGAAGATGAATCGAGCAGTCTAATATTTCACTCAGGTCTTTCTCAATAATGCTCATAAGCGCTTTTTCTGTAAATCGACTGTTTGAAAATGAGGCTAGATATGTTTTGAGAGAGTTGCATTCGATAAGATTAATACTTGAAGAAGGAATAACAATCGATAATATTCGAATCTCAGGCCAACCGGTATTTTTATCAAGCCACGTTAATTCATAATAATTAAGCCAATCAAATCCAACGAAAGGTAAAGCATCGTTTAATCCAAGCAATGATCTGTCTTTTTTTCGAGGTATTACATCAAGTTTTGATTCATGACTAAGTTCTAAATGTTGGTTAACATCTCGATCTGTTAAATTACCTGTCATATTCTTATTCCATACTTGATATAGTCAATAGATTTTTAGGTTCTAGAAAAGGATATTCAGACCATCGAATAGCCTGATAACTTATACCGCCGCGTCTTGCTAAATGTAGAGATAAAGCATATCCAATGCGAAGCGATTGAATTTTTCTTTTCAGATCATCTATATAATCTGATTGCATGAATTCTTTTGCTCGATTGAGCATTAAAAACGCATCAAGTTCTGAAGGGTCTAATAATGGAGACGCAAATACAATATGTAGCTCTCCATAAAAAGGTTTTTTACTTACAGCACAAATAAAATGAACTGTTCGACGAAAGTAATAAGTTCCAGGATGATTACATAAAGGATGAAGCATCGCTATCTGATGATTAATTTCTTTTATAGATAATAAGATGCTTGAATTTTTTAATATTTCTTGAAAATAAAGTTGCACATCTTCATTGCGTTCAAACGTCAATTGTGCGATTGATGAAATAATTTTTTTTAATTCGAAGGTATTGATCGCAATACTACTGTTTTCTAAGGCTATTTCAAATATTGCTAATTGAGGGCGTCCTTTGAGATCTAACCAAGAGCACTCAAACAGCCGCCAACAATCTATTCCTGATTTTTCAAGAATCTTATCATAAAAAAGCATATATTATTTAGTATCCAGTTTATTCTTTTTGAGAATGCTGATTATGGTTTCATTTTCAGAGTAAACTGATTTATTAAAGAATTTAATCATTAAGTTGAGGCCCTTGTGAGTGCGATTATTTTTTTAAATTAATAGCTTAATTGGACGAAATAAGCTTACGTTCTGAACAATAGACATATCGACTTATTCCAATTTTTATCATAGTCAGCGTTGTTTTCCAATAATTTTTCTCATAAATAATTAAAAGATGAAGACGTTGTAGCATCAAAAGAGATAACAAGACGAAATTTTATTGTCATTATTGAAATCGTTCTTTATTAAGATTAGCATTACTGGTAGTTAATTTGTATCAGCCATTTTTTTAGGGGTCTTTTGTGAGCTTCAACGATTATTTATCCGCATCATATGCTATTCATGATTTAAACGACTTGATTTTTGAAGATTTTCAGAACCTTGGGTTAAAAGGCGTTGTTCTTGATTTTGATGGTGTGCTATCAAGTTTTTCTAAAACTAAACCTGAATTAGACAAGATTGAATGGGCACACAAGTTATCACAAAAAGGTATTTTTGTTGCTATCCATTCAAATAATAATCGCTTTTTAGAGGAGAAGCGTAAAAGTTGGTTAAGAACGCATTACCCCGATATCTTGTGGATGCCATCAAAACCATACAAACCTAATCCATCAACTTTATTACATTTGCGCCAACGCTGGAAACTTGATGCTAAAGAGTTGGTCATGATCGATGATCGATTTTTAACGGGAGGTAAGGCTGCATATAGAGCAGGATCCCAGTTTATTTATATCAAGAATCCTTTGATTGATAGAAAATTTGCTCCATGGGGAGAGCTGTGGTTTTCTGTTTTAAGAATGATTGAGCGATCTTGTTACACCCATCCACAAATATTATTGCGCACCCGAGAGGATTCGAACCTCTGACCTTTGGCTCCGGAGGCCAACGCTCTATCCAGCTGAGCTACGGGTGCTTAAAGGGCGGGTTACTTTTTAGGATAGTCTTCAAGATATTGAAATTTATCTTTTTGTTTTAACCAGTAATCTGTATCAAAAGTAGATTGTTTTCTTTTGTTGATAACAGGCCACTTTTCTGCATATTCTTTGTTAAGGATTTTAAACTTTTTGTGCTCATTACTAAGTTCATCTTCCGATACAATAGCTTGTGCGGGACATTCTGGCTCACATAACGCGCAATCAATACATTCATCGGGATTGATGATGATAAAGTTAGGGCCCTCATGAAAACAATCAACAGGACAGACTTCAACACAATCAGTAAATTTACAGTTGATGCAGGCATCGGTTACGACAAAAGCCATAAGAAGTTTAAAAGCGTTAAAAAAATATATATAACATTCTACCATTAGTTATTCATAAAGGAAGATACAGATGAATGATTTGGTCGTGAAAAAAGACAAAAACTTAAGTCCATTATTTAAATGGGCTGGTGGCAAGCGTTGGTTTATGCAGCGTTATAGTACAGCTTTCAATCCATTTGCAAATTTACGCATGGTTGAACCTTTTGCCGGAGGGCTGGCTTTTTCAGTGACATTACAACCAAAACATGTTTTAGCGAATGATATTAACCCTCATTTGATAAACTTTTATAACCAAGTTAAAGAAAAGAAATTTTTTTTGCCCACCGATTTGATTCTCTCAAAAAAATATTACTATGCAATTCGGGCTGAATTTAATGATCTTATTACACTAAATCAAATACAAGGATTAAGACCCGCTCAGTTGTTCTGGATGCTTAATCGATTGGGGTTTAATGGATTATGCCGGTTTAACAGAGATGGTCTTTATAACACTCCATTTGGATATTATAAAAAAATTTTTCTCCAATTTGAGTGGAGCAAGTATGAAGAAATTTTTCAATCATGGACATTCACGCATAATCATTTTGAAGAAATAAAGCTAACTAACAATGATTTTTTGTTTTGTGATCCGCCTTATGATGGCGCTTTCCCTTTTTATTCAAAAGAGTTATTTGATTTTACACAGCATCAAAAGTTAGTTTCATGGATAAAAAAACAGGGTAATCCTGTTTTAATAATGAATCATCCAACGCCAAGGATACTTGAGTTATACGCAGACGAAGGATTGGAAATCTCTTTTTTGATGGCCCCAAGAACATTGAGCGCGAATATGGGTAGCAGGGGACCAACACAGGAACTTATTGCTAGTTATAATTTTTCTTGGAAAGATCTTATAAAAAGGATATAATCAAGATTATTTTTTATTTATTTCTTAACATAAGGCCAACAATGAAAAAATCTATCCATCCTCATTATCCTGATCTTAATGTTTCCTGTACTTGCGGCAATAAATTTACAACACGATCAACTTATAAAAAAGCTGCTGAGCTTAAGTTGGAAATATGTGGAGAGTGCCATCCATTCTACACTGGAAAGCAAAAAACTGTTGATACTGACAGACGTATTGATAAGTTTTTTAATAAATATGGTAAAAAAACATCTAACGTTACCGATGTAGCTTAAAATCAATTTTATTAAGTCATACGCACGATTATTTGCCTTTTACATAGAAGATAGCATCATAGAAAAAGGAGAAGCGCGAGATAAGGCAGTGTAACTACTAGACGCTATCCCTTGCTATGGTGTTCATCCATAGTCTCCGCATAAAGATTATGAACAGTTTTAAAGAAGCCGCTTTAACTTATCATGAATTCCCAAAACCAGGAAAACTAGCAACTCAATTAACAAAACCTAGTGAGACACCCAAAGATTTGGCATTAGCTTATTCTCCAGGTGTAGCCGAGCCTGTTAAGGCCATAGCTAACAAACCGAATGATGTGTACCGTTATACACAAAAAGGCAATCTTGTTGGTGTGATTTCAAATGGCACAGCCGTTTTGGGCTTGGGAAATGTTGGTCCATTAGCCTCGAAACCGGTTATGGAAGGCAAAGGATTGCTTTTCAAAAAACTAGCAGATATTGATGTTTTTGATATCGAGATTAATGAAAATGATCCATTAATGTTTATTGAAGTTGTCAGTAGATTAGAGCCCACTTTTGGAGGGATTAATCTTGAAGACATTCGAGCACCAGAATGCTTTTTAATTGAGCAAGAATTAAAAAAAAGAATGCATATACCAGTTTTTCATGACGATCAGCATGGCACAGCTATTACAGTCGCGGCAGCTTTAAAAAACGCTCTTTTGCTTCAACAAAAGAAAATCAATGCGATTAAGATTGTCTGTGTTGGTGCAGGAGCCGCGGGGATTGCTTGTATGAATTTATTAGCAAGTCAAGGTGTGCCAAAAGAGCATATTTTTTTATTAGATACAAAAGGTCTAGTTGTAAGTTCTCGCGAAGACCTTAATCCTTATAAAGCTGTTTTTGCACAAGACTTGCCTCCAGCAACGTTAGGAGATGTTATGCATGGAGCCGATGTCTTTATAGGATTATCAGCTCCTGATTTGCTGACTGATAAAATGGTTTTATCAATGAATGATAATCCTATTATTTTTGCAATGGCCAATCCAGATCCTGAAATTCTTCCAACAAAAGCATTGGAAATTAGAGATGATATCATAATAGCCACAGGACGCAGTGACTTTCCTAATCAAGTGAATAATGTTTTGTGCTTCCCTTTTATCTTTCGGGGAGCTTTAGATGTCAGAGCCAAAGAAATAAATGTCTCTATGATGAAAGCTGCTCTTGATGCATTAAGTGAGCTTGTGCATGAGCCTGTTCCTCAAGTGGTGCTAGATGGTTATCAGCTTGAAAATCTTTCATTTGGATCAGAATATATTCTTCCTAAACCTACAGACCCTCGTCTAAAAGAAAGAATTAGTTCGGCGGTTGCGAGGGCAGCTGTTGCGACTGGTGTAGCTGAATTGCCATTACCAGAGTATGCACTCTTATAAGAAGCAGCGCATATAGCAGCATGAAAAAAATTTATTCATAAGCGAATCATTCCTGTTGCTTAATCGGTAGCCCATCTTCTTTAGGGGATGGGTAGTTCACCACAAAAACAATAGATTAGAAAAATTACCGACCTCTTTAAGCAACAATCCTAGCTGCTATAAGAATCCTTTTTGCCATTTGTATTATAAAAAGCCGGCCTTAATCAGGCAGTAGCATCAACACACCATGCTTAAGGCTAACAAGCTTATAAAATCAGCATATGCTTTTGGGAGTAACGCTCTTTGTAATAAACAGTTGAATATAAAAAACAAGGGCTAATTCCTTCTTCTATTTTAATAAACGAGCAGCTTCTAATGCAAAATAAGTAATAATTTTATTAGCCCCACTCCTTTTTTGGGCAAAAAGAGCTTCTAGTAATAGATTGTCGAGGGAGTTTACATTTTCTTTCGCAGCATAATAGATCATCGAGCATTCGCCTGAAACATGATAAGACCACACAGGTCGATCTTGAGAAGAGCTAATTGACTGGATAATATCAAGATAATGCAATCCTGGCTTGACAAGTAGAAAGTCAGCACCCTCGAGCTCATCGGTTTTAGCTTCCAAAAATACTTGAAAACGTGAGCGATAATCCATTTGATAGGTTTTTTTATCAGCTGTACCTAGAAAACGCGCTGAATCAACAGCATGTCTGAATGGTCCATAAAGGTGAGAGGAAAATTTTACGCTGTATGATAGAATTAATGTATTAATAAGCTTATGATCATCAAGAGTTTCTCTGATAGATTGAATTCTACCATCCATCATATCTGATGGTGCAATAATATCCGCGCCGGCCAGAGCATAGCATAACGCCTGTTTAGATAGTAAAGGCAACGTTAGGTCATTATCAATTTGACCATCATTTGATAACAAACCATCTTGACCAGAAGGCTGAAAAGGATCTAAGGCAACATCTGCTATAATCATTAAAGAAGGGAATCGTAATTTTAATGCTTGAATAGTTTTAGGTATTAAACCATCAGGGTCATAAGCTGCACTGCAATCAAGAGTTTTTTTTTCCTGATCAATGACAGGAAAGAGAGCTATTGTTTTTATATTGTTACTAAGAAGCTCTTCACAATAATGAAATAATCCATTTAAGCTATATCTGAGAGAGAAGGGCATCGCCTCAATTGCTTCATTATTAGCTTTATCATGAATGAATATAGGGCATATTAAATCATGGGGTCTGAGATAAACATCTTGCACTAGATCTCGTAATGTCTGATTACTACGGTACCGTCTAAAGCGATTAAAAAAAGAAGACATATGTTTTATAAATAATGATAAAAACTTAAAAGCAGCATACTTGATTAAGGTTGATAGATAAATGGGTTAGCTAGCAGATTAACTAGAATTTAACTATTATTAAGTATGCATAAAAACTTTCAGGTGTAAAAATGCGTTTTTTGGCTCAAAAAAAACATAAAATAGCGCTCATAGGTGCTGGCAATATTGGCGGGACATTAGCTCATTTATGCTTACTGAAAGATCTGGGAGATATTGTTCTTTTCGATGTTAAAGAAGGCCTTCCACAAGGTAAAGCGCTTGATCTTATGCAATCAGCCGCCCTAGATAATATTGATTGCTCTATATTAGGCACCAACGATTACAAATATATTGAAGGGGCAAATATAGTTATTGTGACCGCAGGATCTCCTAGAAAACCAGGTATGACGCGCGATGATTTATTAAACATTAATGCTACAGTTATGAACGAGGTGGGAGAGGCAATTAAGACTTATTGCCCTACTGCTTTTGTTATTTGTGTAACAAATCCTCTTGATGCCATGGTGTATTTGCTACAGCACAGCTCAGGGTTACCTGATAATCAAATTATTGGCATGGCAGGTGTTTTAGATTCATCGAGATTTCGGTTTTTTTTAGCAGATCATTTTAAAGTAAGCCTAAAGAATGTTGATGCATTCGTATTAGGAGGTCATGGAGACTCAATGGTTCCTCTAACACAGCTATCACATGTCAATGGTGTTTCATTGGAAGAACATGTTCTTCAGGGCACATTAGAAGCTAACGATTTAGCTGCATTGATTCAGCGTACGCGGATGGGCGGCGGTGAAATAGTAAATTTACTCAAAGTCGGATCAGCGTTTTATGCCCCTGCTGCTAGTGCTATTTGTATGGCCGAAGCTGTATTATTTGATCAACATTTATTGGTTTCAGCCGCAAGTAAGCTTTATGCATCTTATGGTGTAAAAAGACCCATGTTTTTAGGTGTGCCAACTGTTTTAAGTGGCTTAGGTGTGGAAAAGATCATTGAGCTTCCTTTAACAAAAGAAGAACAAGAGAATCTCAACATTTCTATTAAAGCTGTTGAAGATCAAATTAATGATCTGGAAAGATTAGGATTTATTTAAAAAAATAAATGACATGAAATTGCAAGAGATCTTTAAAAATAAAAGAATTTATCACATATCTTTATACATTGATTTGAATATTTGGCATGATAGATAGGGAATCAATTTATTTACCTTGAGAGAAAATGAATACAAAAGTCATCGCTCCCACTCAAAGACGATATGAAAATTTATTGAACGATAACAACACTAAAACATTTCCTTTATGGATGATGAGGCAAGCAGGTCGTTATTTGCCAGAATATCAATTTATTCGTAAACAACATAAATCGTTTCTTGATTTATGTGAAAATCCATTGATCGCAAGTAGAATCACATTACAGCCTCTAGAAAGATTTGAGCTTGATGCGGCTATTATTTTTGCTGATATTTTATTACCATTACTTTGTATTAAAGGATTAAATTTGATTTTTACTGACTCCTCAGGCCCTCAAATTACTTATAGAAATGATCGATTGCTTGATGTTCATAGTTACTCCAATCCAATAGATACCTTAGATTATGTCGCTGAGGCTATACTCAGCGTTAGCCATGCTTTAGATGAAACACAAGCACTCATAGGATTTTGTGGCGCACCATGGACTGTTGCAATGTATGCCTGGCAAGGTACATCTGCTAATAATTTCAAAACAGCGCTTGATTTTTTCTACAAGAACCCATTGCAAGCTGCGCAGTGGCTTGAATTATTATCAGAGTGCTTTTTAGATTATTTAAAAATGCAAGTTAGAGCTGGTGCTACCCAGATTATGATTTTTGATAGCTGGGCTTTCTTATGTCCGAAATCATCATGGGGTTCAGATGTGTATCAATATACTTTAAAATTAATGCGGAGTTTTAAACAAGCTTATCCAGATATTCCTTTGATTTATTATCCTAGAGGCAGGGCAGTTGATGCTCTGAATATTCCTGAACAACCGTTTGACGTTATAGCATGCGATAGCAATACGGATATGTTGTCTTTGCAAAACAAGACCACTAAAGTATTACAAGGTAATTTTAGAGCTGATTTATTGTTAGAATCAAAAGAATGTATTGAACAAGCTGTAGAAGAATATTTTTCAAAATTATTAAAACCTGTTATTGTGAATCTAGGGCAAGGGATTAATCCTTTAACTCCTGTCGATCATGTTGATGCTTTTGTTAAGGCTGTGCGTTATCAAGAGAAGATTTTTTCTGTTAATCATTCAAACCATTAAAGGCGTGATTCTTGAAATTTTGTGATTGATTTAGTAAGAAGGGATGTTATCATGGGCTTAATTATTACAAGTGAGTGTATTAATTGTGATGTATGTGAACCTGCTTGTCCTAATACAGCAATTTCATTTGGTTCTGATTATTATATGATTAATCAAACATTGTGCACTCATTGTCAGGGTTTTTATGAAGAGCCACAGTGTATTCTCCTTTGCCCGACCGATTGCATCACAGAACATGTTGATAAATAATTATATTTTCATTTATAATGTGTAATAAGCTATAAATTTTAAAAAGTTATCATAGCTACATTCAAATTAATTTAGAAAATTAAGGGTGGTAAAAAATGAGTATTTACCAAAATATAAAACTAGTTAATGATGATAAAGATATTCATGTAATTGCAGATGATACTCAACATGAACAAAATGATGAGAACGTTTATGATGAAGATCTGATGGTGGATATCAATAAAGAAGATCATGAGATAGCTAATATTCAGTCGATTAAAGTGAGTCTACAACAGTCTACAGATAGCTTTGATCATTATTTTAAATACCCATATCTTTCTGAAGAGCAAGAAAAAGAACTAGCTCATGATTTTTTGATGAATGGATCATTAAAAGCGGCTCACACTCTTGTTTTGGCACATATGCGCTATGTTGTAAAAGTGGCCAAAGGTTATTTGGGTTATGGCTTACCTTTAAATGAACTTGTACAAGAAGGCGCTATCGGTTTAATGAAAGCTGTAAAAAAATTTAATCCATTACAAGGAGTCAGATTGGTTTCTTTTGGGATATATTGGATTAAAGCTGAAATTCATGAATATATTATAAAAAATTGGCGATTAGTCAAAATCGCGACAACAAAAGCTCAGCGCAAATTATTTTTCAATTATAGACGATTGAAAAAAGAAAATTTTGAAGACTTATCTTCTCGGCGCAAACAAAATGAAAATATAGCCCAAGCATTAGATGTGAGCGTTGACGAAGTCGATCTGATGAGTTTACGCATGAAAGAACAAGAAATACAGCTAGACAGGCCTATTAGCAATGAGTCTAAATTAACAGTAGGAGATACCATCCCTTCTTTACAAAAAGATCCTGGATTATTAGTAATGGAAGAAGATAATCAAGATTATTATCAGCATAAATTACCGCAAGCGTTCAACATTTTAAATGCTAGAGACCAAGATATCATCAAATCTCGTTATTATAACGAGGACAAAATCACTTTAAAAGATTTGGCTGATAAATATGCGATTTCAGTAGAGCGTGTTCGTCAACTAGAAAAGAGCGCTTTGGATCGTTTAAAAGGAGTATTGCAAGAATCTGAATAAAATGTTTAAGAGTTTAAAGCTCTAGATATGAATAAATCAGACCTTTGATTTCCGCCTTAGAAAAGATGCCGCCATATTGTTGAAAGGTTATCTGCTGATCTTTGATCAGTCTTATTAAAGGGACAGCTTTGATATCATAAAGCATGCGCAATTGAGGGCCTAACTGATCATAGTCCCAGCATAAAAAACTAAGCCTATCGTGATATTCACTCTCTAGCTCTTGCTTAATATCAATCAGTTTTAAAGAATTAACACTCCAACTGGATGTAATAAACAAGCAAGTTGGGGTTGAAGGCATTTCGAAGGTTTTAATAATAAATTAAAAAAATACTGTCATATTAAAATATTAGCATAAAATATAATTAAACGATATTTCTGCCAACCATCTAAATTTAACAAAAACTCGCGGAATCTTTCATCTCACTTTACGCATGTAAATTTTGGTGGAGATGGATAAAATTACCACCCTCTATAAAATGGTAATAGCTATCATGCCAGCAGATTCATGATAGAGACATGAATGGGGAAGATAACATCCCTCAAATCGGATTAACCGATCTGCAGGGACACATTAGTTGCGTCAAGAGATCTTATGAAGCTAGCGTTGTGGGCGCACCTGCTCCAGCATAAAGATAATCAAATTGCTGATCATGGGTCGCAAGCAGCCCCATGAGCAATTCAGTTGTAGGAGTCCCCACTTAAGCTAGTTTTATTTGTTTTTCGTAATACGCACAAAATTATAGGGATAGATACATAATAAGAAAAAGGGCGGGGCTTGACAATTATTGGATAGAGCACAATAATGGTGGTACAAAAAAACATAATCGATATTGTAACTGGCAAAACCCATTATTAACAAAGTTTTGCTAAAAGTTATTTACGATATAAATTTAGAACTTAGTAAACAGTTGTATTTAATTATTGCAATCTCTTGATTCAATCTTCATTGAGTGCATTTGTACTGTTATTTGGATGGTATTCCTGAGCTCTTAGACACCCTATCTTTCATGAGAATTCAATTAAGTAAATAAAAAAAACAGTTTTTTTAAGCATAGTTACCTTACAAGCTATAATCCCTAATATCTTTTACTTAAAATCCTGCTTAACAAAATGGAGGCGGTGCACTATATAGCACTGAAATAATTTAATGAATTTAACCGAATTAAAATCAAAATCAGTTCTTGAACTAGCTGAAATTGCACAAGAGAAAGGTTTAGAAAATCCTTCTCGTCGTCGAAAAGAAGATATTGTTTTAAGCTTATTACAAGCAGCGGCACGTAATAAAGAAGAAATCTATGGAGATGGATATCTTGAAATTCTGGCAGACGGTTATGGCTTTCTACGGTCTTTGGAAAGCTCATATTTGCCAAGTGCAGATGATATTTATGTATCACCAAGTCAAATTAGACGTTTTGGATTACGTACAGGCGATAAATTAACAGGGATGATCCGTCCACCAAAAGAATCAGAGCGTTATTTTGCTTTATTAAAAGTCAATACTATTAATGATGAAGCTCCTGAAAAAACTTTTGATAAAATTCTTTTCGAAAACATGACGCCAATTCATCCCAATAAAAGATTTCAGCTTTCATTGGGTAATGGCTCTACAGAAGACTTAACAGCAAGGATTATTGATCTTATTGCACCTATAGGCCGTGGTCAACGAGGATTAATCGTATCTCCTCCGAAAGCTGGTAAGACAATGATGTTGCAGAATATTGCTCGCTCTATTACGACAAGCTATCCTGAATGTGTTCTTATTGTTTTGCTTATTGATGAGCGACCAGAAGAAGTCACTGAGATGATACGTTCCGTTCGCGGTGAAGTGATTGCTTCTACATTTGATGAGCCAGCCACACGCCATGTTCAAGTGGCTGATATGGTTATTGAAAAAGCAAAACGCTTAGTTGAACAGAAAAAAGATGTTGTTATTTTACTTGATTCTATTACACGTCTTGCCCGTGCATATAACACAGTCATTCCTCATTCAGGTAAGGTGCTAACTGGTGGTGTTGACGCAAATGCTTTGCAAAAACCAAAAAGATTTTTTGGTGCTGCTCGTAACATTGAAGAAGGTGGTTCTTTAACTATTATTGCAACAGCACTTATTGAAACTGGTTCTAAGATGGACGAGGTTATTTATGAAGAGTTTAAAGGTACTGGCAACATGGAGCTTCATCTTGATAGAAAGATGGCTGAGAAACGTAATTATCCAGCTATTAAAATTAATGCTTCTGGCACACGCAGGGAAGAACTACTTATGAGTCAAGAAGATCTACAGAAATTATGGATCTTAAGAAAAATCATGCATCCTATGGATGATATCGTGGCAAATGAGTTTTTAACCGAGCGTCTACGGATGACAAAAACAAATGAAGAATTCTTTGATGCTATGAAGCGGCAATAAAAATGAATGCACTTATGACTTCAGCTATACTGATCCGTCAAGTTGAATTGACGAATAGTTTATGGTTAGTTGAGTTTTTAGTTGAGCAAAGCAGAGGATTTTTGGCGGGTCAGTATCAATCTTTTTATACTGAAACAGGAGATGCTTTTGGACCATTTTCAATAGCATCGACTCCCGATCAATTACCAATCATGAGATTTTGTACCCGTCATCAATTATCTTTGAGTTTAAACACAAAAGTTTTTTTTAATCCAACAAAAGGACACCTTGTAGCCGCTGATAACACTAAGCATTATATTTTATGTGCTGGAGGCACTGGAATCACCCCTTTTTTAAGTTTATTAAAATCAGAGAATAAGCGTAGTTTCTCATGCTATTGGAGCTTGAAAAATATTGATGATCAATGTTTACTCGAACTGTTTGAGATTAAAAATGTCACTAAACATTATTATAACGATAATGATCATTATGATTTACAGCCATACCTTATAAAGCATTTACAAGAAAGTAATTGTATTTTTTATCTTGCCGGACCTTTTGTTTTTGTTGATAAGTTAGGAGATTGGCTGATTCAACAAGGAATCAGCCCTAGCAATATTTTTTCAGACATGAAAAAATTTATTTGACGATGATAGTAAGTGCTTTGAGTGTTTGAATTGCCTGATTAAGCTGGAAATCATTAGTGATTGTTGCAAAAGGTTCTTCCTTCTGATTTTTTTGGGGCGAAGGGGTATTTAAATGCTTGTTAAGATTTTGTTCTTTTAAATTTAATTTATTATCATCGGCTACTTGCTCCCAGTTGGATGAAACAATAATAT
>RFNU01000182.1 GCA_009927065.1 bacterium
TGGGTGCTGAGGGGTTCGAACCCCCGACCCTCGCCTTGTAAGGGCGATGCTCTACCAGCTGAGCTAAGCACCCGATCCGAATAAATTACTATTCGCTTTTAGATGTCACTCTGTTTTTAAAGCTTTCACCAGCTTTAAATATCGGCGTCACCGAAGCTTCGATTGTTATTTCTTCGCCAGTTTTAGGGTTTCTACCTTTTCTAGCTTGACGAGATTTACTCTCGAATATGCCAAATCCGGCTATTGAAACTTTACTGCCTTGAGCAACATTTTCGCTTACAGTGTCAAAAACTTCATTGACTACGCTAAGAACTTGGACTTTCGTCATATCAAGTTTACTAGCAATACGGTCAACGATATCAGATTTTGTTATCTTTGTGGACATCACATTCCTTATGTTCACTGAACTCCGCCTCAATGGTGTAATTTATACCAGATGCGTTTATTCCTTGTCAACAACTATTTGCAGATAATTTTAAAAATAGGGATGTTACGCTGCCATCAATAGAGTGTTTTTTAAAAATAATTATTTAAAACATATAATTAGATTATCATTCGCGAATAAGGTTTTTTCATGACTTTTTTTCAAAACAAACCACTATTTTTAATACCTTTTTAATAACGGTTTTTTGGGGTCAGCAACTCAATAGCACCAGCGGAGAGCAAAGATAGTATTCCTGTTATGAGAAATAATAGTTGATTCATATTCGCAAGATCCATAACAGCTGCAACAACAGGAAGACCGAAAATAGCTCCTAAACTCCAAGCTAGAAGAAGGATCTTTGTGACAGAAACCACTTCGTGATCATCCGTTAAATCACAAGTTAATGCGATACTGATTGGATAAATGGCGAAAGATAATCCGCCAACTAAAAAAATAGCGATACTTAAATAAAATTGATCATGGGCATAAAATAAAAAGAGTGATGGCATAGTGAGCGCTATAAATAAAGTCTTTAAAGTCTGTTGACGGCCAAATAAATCAGCATAGAGTCCTAAAGGCCATTGAAAAATTGACCCTCCCGCAACTAAAGAAGACATAAGGAGTGATACAGAGTAATTTTCTTTAACAGCATAGTACGGAATAAGGCTTGTATAGCTCGCTAGAAGAACGCCAGATATGACACATCCCATAAACCCTATTAGCGATTTTTTAAATACTTGCATAATATTTAATTGAGTATGATGTGCGGGATTGATCACTATCACTTTATTGTTAGAAACAATAATCGGCAACATACTTGATAAACAAAACCAGGATGCTAGCATAAATAAATTCTTTGGATTGTTAAACTGCAGTTCTAATAAGAAGGGACTAAAAGTTTGCCCTAGATATAAAACAACCATATAAAACGCAAAATGCTGGCCTCGTTTTTTTAAAGGCGGGATCATTAAAATCCAGCTTTCAATCACAATATACATAACACCCACTATTACGCCCAACATCAAACGTAAAGCTAATAAGCCGTAATAACTCTCTACCACAAAAAACATCCCCCCCAATATACCGCCAACCAATGCGCATATAATGAAAGTTTGGGTCAAACCAGCCCAATGAATAAAACGATCTGTATAAAATCCTGTAATAAAAAACCCGCAAAAGCCGATAGAGTTCATTAAACTGACAGCTAATTGTGAATAGTTATTTTCAGCTAACATAACGTTTAAATAAAGATTGATGGATTGAGAGCCTAATACATATAAAAACAAGCTCAACAGCGGAGTGATTAGTCGTTTCACAGTCATTCTTTTAATGGTGGTTCATCAATGTATAGTCGAGTTTGTTTCACTTGTCATGAGCAGTAGATTCTAAGTCATATTCTTTGATTGAGTTTTTTTATTGATATAACAGCAAGAACCGTTATTCCTGTAAACAGTTTTAAATCAGAAGGTTCTAGGCCTATAGACAAGACCAAGCCTTGTAACTGTTGGTACAATAACGATCCTAAGAGCGGTGCGCTCAGTTGTCGAAACATTGATTGAGTGCCTAAAACCACTTCTCCGATCATTAACGCGGCTAAAGCATGGATCACGATACCCACACCAATACTAATATCCATATATTGATTAAGCTGCACTGTCAAAGCGCCCGCTAATCCAGCTAAAGCAGAACCTAAGAATAATCCTAATTGTGTGTAAGAAGAGACACAAATCCCTTGTTTTTTTGCAAAATCAGCATTCAGCCCAACAGCTCTTAGACTTAAACCTAATTCTGTTTTGAGGAACCAAGTAAAAGGAATTTGAATAGCAAGAATGATTCCTGTTAACACCATAATATTATTGATACAGTCAAGATCACTAAAGATCGTGACTGTATCAAACAACGCGATGTTGGGCTTTGCCATAATCCGTAGGTTAAGACTATATGTCATCGTACTTAAAATAATACCCGCTAATAAAGTATTCACTCCTAGCCTTAAATACACAAGGCTAGTGGCAATACCTAACAAACCAGATCCTACAAGAGCAATCAGCAAAGCAAAGACAGGAGAAATCCCATAACTTAAAGCTGTCGCACATAAAGCGCCTCCTAACGGATAAGATCCTTCTGCAGTTAAATCAGGAAAGTTTAATAAGCGAAAAGGAATCATGATTCCATAAGCAAGAATACTTAATATTAAACCTTGTAAAATCCCTGTTAAAAAAAGATCAACTGTCATGTGCATCCTTTGATATTAATCCAATATCTTCATATTGATGGAACAAGTCTAATAGCTCTGTAATTGTCATTGTTGCTTTCTTTTCGCCGGTCACATCTAAAACTATTTGACCTTTGTGTAGCATAATTAAGCGATTTCCATAACGAATAGCATCATCCAGTTTATGGGTAATCATGAGCGTTGTGAGACCTCGTTTTTTAATAGCATTTGCTGTATAGTCCATTAAAATTCGCTGCATCTTTGGATCAAGAGCGGAAGTATGCTCGTCTAATAATAACAATTTCGCTTGTGAGTTGATGCTCATTATCGTAGCGATCATTTGCCTTTGTCCACCAGATAAATGCTGCAATCGGTAATGAATAAATTGCTCTAACCCTATGTCGATTTCTTTTAATTCGTTAAGAATTTGATCTTGATATTTATCATAACAGGAAAAAGTTTTTCTATAGCCGCGTAACCGACTTAACACCATGTTTTCTAAAAGTGTCATTTCAGGAACGGTGCCTTTGTTCACATCTTGAACAACTTGCGCTATCAAATGAGAACGATCTTTTTTTGTCATGTCATAACGGTTGATCATAATTCTTCCTCCATCAAGAGGATAATCACCCACTATTGTTTTGAGTAATGTTGATTTTCCAGAACCATTAGCACCAATAATCACACAAAAATCATGCTCAAGCAGTTTCAAATTAATATTCTTTAAAACTGGTTCAAACGCACCGTAAAAAGTTTTTTTTATATTCTCTAAGATCAGCATCGTTATGACCTCAAGATAGTCAAAGCATAAGGCAGATCTTTTGGGATTTCTATTCCAAAATCATGTGCTTGCTTTTCACTGACATAAGCATCATGATCTTGAATCTCTGGATAAATTGGATCTAACATTTCTACAGGGTTTCCATTCAATATGGCGGCAACCAATGTACCTGTCTTTTCACCAATCCGTGCATAATTGACCCCATAACTTGCAAGGACAAGATGATTTTTAACAGCCTCTTCATCAAGATTAAAAACCGGAATCCCCATTTTACGTGCTTCAATCGCAATAATAGGTAAGCTTGGCTGAATCGGTCCACTTGAACCGACGTAAAGAAAATCCACTTTATCTTTGAAGAGCTGTATACGCAGAGGTATATCTCTTTGCTGATCTACAGGGATAGAAATAACCTGCATCTGATATTTTTTTGCCGCCTCAGTCATCATATCCACCAGCGCTCGATCGTTACTTTCAGCTGTAGCATAAAATAATCCTATTCTATGAGCTTTTGGTAATAATGCTTTAGCAAAACTAAGAAGGGCTGATAAATCTTGCCGATCGGAGCTTCCCGTTATATTCTTTTCCGGTTTATGAGTATTTTTCAATAAACCTGCGTCAACAGGATCTGTTATTGCTGAAAAAATAACTGGTCTATCTTTGATACTGTTTTTTACATACTGAGCTATAGGCGTTGTTAATGCGACAACAACTTGAGGATGATAGCTTTTCAATTTTTGTACCATTTGTGGAATGAGAGCAGTGTCAAAGCCAACATCGACAATCTGATACTGAATCGTTTTACCTTCAATAAAGCCTTCTTTTTGCAATTGATTTTTCATTCCAACAATTATTGCATTTAACGATGAATGCTGCCCGTAATTCGCAACAGCGACAATAGGGATAGAATCATTTTGTTTTGAAGAAATCTTCATGAAATAAAGCAACCCCACACTCAGCATTGCGATGAACGAGGTTGTTACAATGATCCGCATTTCTTTATACTGCCTGATTAAATGAAACTAATGCTAATTCAAAGACTTCATCTATTGAACGAACAGGATGAATTTGCAGATTTTCAAGAATATTATTAGGAATTTCTTTTAAGTCCCTTTGATTATCGTGAGGGATAATCACTAATTTAATATTACTTCTTTTAGCTGCTATCAATTTTTCTTTCAATCCACCTATCGGTAAAACATCGCCTCTTAACGTAATTTCCCCTGTCATTGCCACATCAGATCGAACAAATTTTTTCATGATTGTTGACAATAAGGCAGTACACATTGTGATTCCAGCACTAGGCCCATCTTTTGGCGTAGCACCTTCAGGAACATGGACGTGAATATCATGTTCATCAAAAAAAGAAGCTGGTATTCCAATCGATGCGGATCGAGAACGAACAACCGATAACGCAGCTTGTATTGACTCTTGCATAACATCACCCAATTTACCTGTCAGTGTCACTTTCCCCTTACCTGGCATTGATATTGCTTCAATACTAAGCATTTCACCCCCAGATTGAGTCCACGCCAAGCCATGAACAAGTCCAACTCGATCCTGAGCTTCGTTATGATAATGACGATAACGCAATACGCCAAGATAATCTTCTAAGGAATCTGGAGTGATAACAGTTTTCTTTTTATGATTTTTATTAGCAGCGTCAAGTAAATGATTTTTTACAGTCTTACGACAAATTTTAGCTAATTCGCGTTCTAAATTACGCACGCCTGCTTCCAAAGTATAGTGGCGAATAATAAATAAAATTGATGCATCATCAATGATGATCTCATTTTTCTTGAGGCCTGCAGCTTCGATTTCTTTAGGTAATAAATAATCTTTAGCAATCCAAAGCTTTTCATCCTCTGTATACCCTGGCAACCTAATGACCTCCATTCGATCAAGTAAAGGCGCTGGAATATTCATTGAGTTTGCAGTAGCAATAAACATCACATCTGATAAATCAAAATCTATATCTAAATAATGATCGTTAAAGTTTTGATTTTGCTCTGGATCTAAGACTTCCAATAAAGCTGCAGCTGGATCACCTCTAAAATCACTCGACATTTTATCTATTTCATCAAGTAAAATAAGCGGGTTCATGACTCCTGCTTTAGTGATTTTATGGACTATCTTTCCCGGCATAGCTCCAATATAAGTTCTACGATGACCTCGAATTTCAGCCTCATCTCTAACGCCACCAAGAGCTATTCGTACATATTTACGATTAATTGCTTGTGCGATAGACTTGCCCAGAGATGTTTTACCAACACCAGGTGGTCCAACAAAACATAAAATTGGACCTTTAATTTTTTTTACTCGTTTTTGTACAGCTAAATATTCAGCAATACGATCTTTAACCGGCTCAAGTCCAAAATGTTTTTTATCAAGTTCCTTAACTGCTTTCATCAGATCAAATTTTTCATTTGTTCTTTTGCCCCAAGGCAAACTTAATAAACTATCGATATAATTTCTTGATACTGTCGCTTCTGCAGACATAGGAGGCATCATCTTTAAACGATTGAGTTCAGTTGTTGCTTTTTCTTTCGCTTCTTTAGACATCTCAGAGGAAAGAACTTTGTTTTTTAATTCTTCAATTTCATTAGACTGATACCCAAGCTCCTCATGAATAGCTTTTATTTGTTCATTAAGATAATATTCTCGTTGTGTTTTTTCCATTTGCTTTTTAACTTTAACGCGAATACGCTGCTCAACTTGCAGAAGATCTATCTCTGCTTCAATAATCGCCATCAAACGCTCTATGCGCAATTTAATCGAATTGAGTTCAAGTAAAAATTGCTTTTCTTCAGTTTTAATCGGCAAATGCGCTGCAATTAAATTAGTAATTTGCTCAGGATTTGTATAAGTTTGAATGCGAGAGAGGGTCTCTTGAGATATCTTTTTATTTAATTTCACATAAATATCAAATTGATTGACGAGTGAACGAATTAAAACTTCTTGTTCACGTTCAGAGATCATTTCAATCTCGCACTGAGAAAAGATTGCTTGTAAGTAGGAGTGTGAATCCTCAACCCATTTTTCAATTCTTATACGCTCAGCGGCTTCAACAACAATCTTAACAGTATTATCAGGTAACTTTAAATATTGCAGAATTTTTGCTATGACACCTACTTTGTTGAGACCGTCACAGGGAGGATCATTTTCTAAAGAATTTTTTTGTGCTACTAGTAATATCTTTTTTTCAATTGTGATATTTGCAGCATCAACAGCTTCCATTGATTTTAAGCGTCCAACAAAAAGAGGGACCACCATCGTTGGAAACAGTACAATATCTCTCATGGGTAGCACTGGAATACACTCTAACCCACTATAATTTTGATCCATTTGATTAGCTCCAAAACAATCACTGATCAGTACTTACAAAAACAAAACAACTCTTTTTTTATAAAGGAATTAAGTTGAGGTGAATTATCAACATTGATCATTCTCCATTTATCTGAGCTTATAGTTCTTCTATAAATACATTTTTATCACAAACACGCGCCGCTTACATCCGATGTTAGAAAGTTTGCAACATCTGCTTGAAACTTTATGCCCAAGTACAGCATCGATAAAATCACGCTTCGCAGACATTCTCCCACTACAACAAGAAACAGTCAAACACAGCCTGGCTATAAAGACTATGTTTGAGTTTATGTTTCATGATCTGATTAAGATCCCGTTTTTTCTTTCTGAGGTAATTGATCGAAAATAACAGTTGGCTGTCCTTCTGCAACATTAGATTTATCGACCATCACTTTCTCAACGCCAGTCAAACTGGGGATTTCATACATCGTATCAAGTAAAATACGTTCCATAATAGTTCTTAACCCTCTAGCGCCTGTTTTGCGTTTTAATGCCAACTCAGCAATAGATTCTAACCCTTCTGGGGTAAATTCTAATACAACATTATCCATTTCAAATAACTTTTGAAATTGTTTTACAAGAGAGTTTTTTGGCGCATGCAGCACTTTAATCATACTCGCTTTGTCAAGATCGCTCACAAACGTAACAATCGGTAGACGCCCAATAAGTTCGGGAATAATACCAAATTTTACTAAATCATCAGGTTCTGCACTGGAAATATAAACTTTTTTATCTTGAGTTTTAACTTCTGCTTGAAATCCAATACCTGACTTATCAAGGCGGTGCTGAATAATTTTTTCTAAACCTTCAAAAGCTCCGCCACAAATGAAAAGAATATTGGTTGTATCGACTTGTAAAAATTCTTGTTGGGGATGTTTTCTTCCGCCTTGAGGTGGGACTGATGCTACTGTACCTTCGATTATTTTTAAAAGGGCCTGCTGCACACCTTCACCTGAAACATCTCGTGTAATTGATGGATTTTCAGATTTACGTGAAATTTTATCAATTTCATCGATGTAAACAATCCCTTTTTGCGCGAGCTCAACATTGTAATCACATTTTTGCAATAACTTTTGAATAACATTTTCAACATCATCCCCAACATACCCAGCTTCAGTGAGTGTAGTTGCATCTGCTATAGCAAAAGGAACTTTTAACATATCGGCTAAACTTTCAGCAAGCAATGTCTTACCGCAACCTGTAGGTCCTATCAAAAGCACATTAGATTTTGCAATTTTAACATCTGGTTTTTTCTTTGAATGCTGCTGATGCTCTATTCTTTTATAGTGATTATACACCGCTACTGCCAAAACTTTTTTAGCACTTTCTTGACCGATAATATGCTCATCTAAATACGCTTTGATCTCCGCAGGCTTTGCTAAATCAAAACTATCATTTTTTGCTGTTGTTGTTTCTGTGGACTCAATAATATCTGCACAAGCATCAATACATTCATCGCAAATAAAAACATTAGGCTGTCCTTGAATAAGTTTTCTAACTTCATGCTCACTTTTACCGCAAAAACAGCAGAATAAATTTTTATCATCTTTACTAGCCATACTGACATAACCTCGTTTTTATCATAAGTAAGAAAACATAGTATAAAACCAATCGATCAATGTTATTGTCTTGCGCGAAATGGTTTTTTAGTCATTTTATCGTTTGAACCAGCTTAAGGCTAGTCTTTCCGTCAGTCTATCACAAAATAATCGGGGTATCTCTTTGTTTTCTTATAAAACTTTATATTTAATCATTGCTAACTATAGTCAGTAGACCCTCAAGTTGTTTACAAAAAATTTTCGTTCTATCAACAGCTATGGATTATTCATGTTATTTTCCACAAAATGTCTTTATATTGTGAATCAAAGTTTTTCTCATATCAGTCTCGTCTAAATATTTATAAGCAAAATCAAAAACAGTTTCTTCTTGTTTTACTTGCAGATACAGCTGTTGTAAAGAACTGTTTTTCTGTTTTGACTCGTACTCAGCAAATGTCGTCATGGGTGTTGAAAGACAAATAAATCGCCCTATTTCAGCGCGAACACTATTGATTTGATCTTCGATACTTTTAGCAATATCTTGAGTTGATTCTTCTTGAAGATTGTTAAACATAAGATTTGGTGCTTTATAAAGAATACAGCGATCATTGAGATCAGCACTATTATCGCCATCATTATCTGACACCATAGGATTGCTCTGTTGTTCAATTGTATTCAACCATGCTAGCGCTCTATTAGTCCAGCCCTGTCTAAACTCTTGCTTCACAAGTGCATAAGAATCAATCCCACCAAATTTATTTAAATGATAAGCTATCCTTTCTTTCTGACCATATAATAAACCTACAGCTTCAGCCGTTAAATAAAAACCCCATCCTTGGGGTGAAAATTGAACCAACCCTCTAAAATTGATACTGGCTTTTAACCAATAAATAAAAGCTTTCCCTTGTAACTGTCTATTAGCTGCATTTAAAACCACCTTTTCTGCAGCTTTCATTCCACAATAATGCCATACAGGTTGTACCCAATAAGCGCCTCTACCTAGATTTTCATATAACTTGATCGAGGAGTCTTTGGGCATAATAGGTCCTAATAAACCTGATGACCAAGATTTTTCACTAAAATCGATAAAACCATCAATATATGTTTGCATCTTCTTCAAGGAGTTAAAATATGATCTGATGCGTGAAGAACTATAGTCTTTAGCCGTGATTGTTAAATAATAAGAAGCAAATAAATCTTTTCCTAAAGAAGCGTCCAAATCTAATGCTGATGCATTACTCTCTAATCCTTCTAAAAAAGAATCTTTAATAACTTTTTTAATATTTTCTGAGAAAATTGTAGGCTGTGCGAGCATATAATCATGCAACAGTTTTATTCTTTGCTGAAATTCTAATGCATGTTGAACACTGGTCATAATGAACATCATGGGGGAAATGTATTGTACTTTTTGACATGTTGCAATATCTTCCAATGTTTTTAAGAAAAGCTGAAAAACCTCTTGAAAATTTTTATTGCTATCATGGACTGACATTCTAAAATAAATTCTTGCAGCATTCATTTCATCATGATGCAAAAACTCATCAGAAGAGATTATTGTGTTAAAAAGTCTTTTAATCAAACCAATATTAATCGATAAAGGAAGCAGGTCTGTTTGAATATCTAGCTTGATAAGAAGCTTCTGACTAAAAAGAGACTCTACGTGCTCTCTATCAATACAGCGGAGTATCTCTTTTAACGAGGATAGCTGTTGTTCTGTTTCATAAAGAGCGTGATCTTTAACCCCTTCAATTAACGCTTGATAAGAAAAAGTAAATGCCTCATTTTCTTCTTTCAGTTTTCTATAATAATCGATAAGAACAGCGCATGCTAAAGGATATTGTTGAACCAGCATTTGACAGGTGATACTGTTAACGGACAATAAGGCTTGGACTTGGGCAGAATCAAGTAATGTGAGGTCTAATGTATACATAATATAACCTAAATGAATGTCATGAACTGATTGTGTGTGATAGAGAACGAGCTTGCTCAAGGATCTGGCTGGGTTTGAATTTGAAATCCAAGAGTTGAGATGATTCTTGATTAAAAATATTATTTAATCTCTTAAAGAAATCTTCATCAAAATAGTCAGTGATGATAGGTTCTTTTTCTTCTCGAACACATTTGAAGAAAATTTTACGCAACTCATCCAAATTGTGCTGAATAACGCCATTATCGCAACCAACCATGCCAGCTTCTTGCGATAAAAAAGATTTTATTTTTTTAAAAGCTTCTTTACGCACACCGACAAAAGATTCAGCTAATTGATGACGATCGTTTGTGATCAACTCTAACTGACCATCCGGCTGCGCTAAATAATGGTCAAACTCATAACGATCTCTGAGAATGATGAGCCCTCGATGCTCTAAGGCTAGTAAGATATATTCTTTAAACGAATCTGCTTGCTTCTCAATCGGCAATATTTTTTCAATCAAATGAGCAAGTTTTCGTAATTCTTTTTGTTGCAGCATAAAAGAATCAACATCATTAACCCCTTGATCATTCAACACCTCAAGAATATTATGCTTTGAACATTTTTGATCAAAAAGAGTTGATATAAAAACTTTGTTCTCTCCGTGTTTTTTATGAATCTCTTCTCTCATTGCTCCAAATAAATCATCAAAAACTGTTGCTGGAATTTTTTTATTACGTTTTAATATTTCATCAAAAAGATTGCCTGTAAGATTCGATTCGATGTCTTCTGAAAAATCTCCCGCTGAAATTAAAGTGAGATCATAAGAAGAAAGAGCTTTAACATATTGTTCTGATTTTATATAAAGAGATACTACAGAATCTTTATCAAAAGAAGAAAAAATATCGGTGGCTGTTTTTATCGTTAAAGACAAAGAATCAAAGCGATGTATCCACGCTAAGACTTGATCTTCGATCGCCTTGCAATCAATCTCTGCATCACCCATGATGTAAAACAAAGAATTAATGCTGTTATAAGCATAAATTCCAAAAGCAGCTGCACTGAGAATAACTCCTGATGCAGCTGTAAAAAGAGCTATCATCACCATAAAAGATAAAAGACTTTGAACAACGGCTAAAAGAAAATATGACAACACAATAGAGGCTAATGCGCCTACAACAAAAAGCGTTTTGCGCAGTGAAGGAATAAAATAATCTATCGCTGTTTTTTTAGCGTCCAATGTGTCTGGATTAAGCCAAGAGAAAACTTCGCGAATTCTCAAGAAAATATTGTTGTACAACAAATTACCCATCTTATCGAACTCGATTTCTTTTACAAATTGATCGATAAGAATGAACAACTCTAATGGATGATTAGAAAGAGGGGATCTAACGTTTTTTTTAAAATAAACTTTTAATTGCGATAAGGCCTTATCTATGCGATTCATACATCCTCAGAATTTGATTAATCAGAAAATTTTGGTCATAAATGATAAAACGGTCAGATCATAGCCAAAATATGTTGATTCTTTGTCCAAGCAGGGCGGCAAAGATTGTTAGCATATTTTTCTAATATATCCCGATATGTATCTGTAAAGTAGTTTTCGTGTTGATTGTGCAACACAATCTTGCTTGATTTTTATGAGCAAGTTATATTTTCATTTCATCAAAATTAAGTCAATGAATACCAGCTATTATTTACTTTTCTTCAATAATAGCTGGATTTTTTAGCAAGTTAATGAGCCGATATTGTTAAGCTAATCGATGAATCGAATCAGCTTGACATTCAGTTTTAAGACATAAAGATGGTCTTAATATTATTAGCTACGGTTGCTCAAAATACCATCAATCAGACCATAAGAAAGTGCTTGATCTGGCGCCATAAAATTATCACGATCTGTATCACGCTCAATTTGTTCAATGGATTTATTCGTATTCTGCGCCAAAATATGATTCAGCTTATCTTTTATTTTTAACATTTCTTCAGCATGAATTTTAATATCACTCGCTTGTCCCTGGAATCCACCTAAAGGCTGGTGAATCATAATTCTCGAGTTGGGTAAAGCAAAACGTTTACCAGGCTCTCCTGCTGATAACAAAAAAGCACCCATACTAGCGGCCTGTCCTAAACAGAGCGTTGATATTTTAGGCTTGATAAAATTCATAGTGTCATAAATCGATAAACCAGCAGTGACTGAACCGCCAGGAGAATTAATATATAAAGAAATATCTTTTTCTGGATTTTCTGCTTCTAAAAAAAGCAATTGGGCTACGATTAAATTCGCACTATAATCTTCTACTGGACCAATGAGAAAAATAACACGCTCTTTTAATAAACGAGAGTAAATATCATATGAACGCTCGCCACGAGATGTTTGTTCTACAACCATAGGGACTAAATGCGATAATGACGGATTCAAATGGGGTAGAATCATAAAGTGCTCCTTTCCTTTGTTTAATAAACGCGCTATATAAATAAATTAATGGTAATAAACATGCTTGATGATGATTTTATTTTTTAATAAAGCATCAAGTTACTAATGATTACCCACAATATCATCACGGCCAGTCAAAATCAATCAGAGCTGATTTTCATAGCAATATAAGTTATTCCACAGCATAAATTTTATTGATGATTAACTCTCTTTTTATTTCCCATTCAGTAGGAGGAAAAGCAGCAGCCCATTGATAGTAAAGCTTTCGATCTGCTGGAGACAATTTAAATTGATAGATCTCATTAAGTCTCAAATATGTTCTAGCAATAAATCCCTTCAAACTATCATCAGGTTCCATAATGCGTTGACGCTTATCAATAAGAAACCCACAAACTCTCTCAGCATGTTCTTTATGAGCAATAAGGCCTGGTTTAAAATTTGAACGCTTACGATTAGCATATTTTATTGAGGGAACAAGATTATAAAGATTAGCTTCTCTTAACTGAAATTGTTTAGAAGTTTTTTGACAACAATCTCGATGAGTTTTAGCCTGTTTAATGCTACACGTGCTTGTTTGCCAGCACTCTAAATCAGCTCCTAATAAGGATGCAGGCACAATATGTTCCCACTCTAAAGTGAACATATCATTCGGCAAGTTTAGCGAAACACGACATTGATCTTTATTAATTTGCCCTTTCTTATTAAAGGCACATCCACAATAAAACGTCTCTGGATTTTCTTGATAAAGAACAAGTAAAAGTTCCTTAGCCGCAGGAAAATGTTGGGGAGGGGGTATTTTTTGCCAATCGAAAGCAAGAATAAATGGGGTGTAAAAAGAAAAAAGGACCACAAGGAAATAATTGCTTGTGGCCAAAAAAAACTTTGGTATGTTCAAATCTTGCTCCTTTAGGATGAGCTAATGCTCGCAAGAAGTCAAATTTAAAGCTAATTTTTTAGTGGTGATGATCTTCATCATGATGATCATGGTGATGTTGACAACCTTCATGATGCTGATGTTTTTTAGCTTTACTCGCAGTCTTTTTAGCTGGTTTTTCTGCTTTTGGAGCAACGACCTCTAAAGAAACACCATGAGTGATGCTTTTAATCACTTTTTTAACAAAATCTTCCAGAAGCAATTCGCGATAGAAAAGATCTCTAAAGCCTTTATTATTATTTAACGCTTGTTGTAAGTATTCCAAAGGGATTTCTTGTTGAAGCATATATTTTAAAATAGCTTGCTGCACGTCTTGTTCGTTAACAACAGGCTTAACTATTTCATAATACTTTTGCAAAGCAAGATCGCGTCTGATTTGTTTGATTGCTTTTTCTTTTTTCTCTGCGTCATCATTAACTGTTTGCTCTAAGTATAACTCAGGAACTTCAAATGAATACGCATCTTCAATTGCTTTTAATAAAAGATTTTTATTTTCAGCTAAATCTCTTTCTTCAACAGAAAGTTGTGCAGCGTTTTTCAAATCTTCTTCAAAATCTGCATCAGAATATTCTGTACCTGGTGCTGCAGGGCGATTTTTATGATAAGCATCTTTAATTTTTGCACGATCAGCTAGTATGACTTCTTTAATTTCAACAATTTTGACTGTAGCATCAACACGATCGCCAGTTTTCATTTTATTAAGGGGATTGGGCACACCTTCATACGAAAAACTCTTTTCATCGCCTACGTTAAGACCAACTATATTCTTTACAAAATCTTCGTTGCTTTCTTCAGCATCTAAAAACATAGTAACGTTCTTTTCTTTTGAAACTACGCCATTAACACTAAAATCAGCATCAAAAATAACGATGTTATGCAATTGCGCGGGTGCTGAACTCGGTTTTTGTTCACCGATTGTGCGAGCAAGATGGCGCTCATAAGAAGCTACTTTCTTCTCATCAAGCTCTGTATTAACAAAGTTTACATTTAATTGATCAAGGGGGATCACATCAAAGGAAGGATTCACTTGAAAAACATATTTAACTGTTAAATCATTTTCAAGGGTCAATTCACTTAAATTATTTGTAGGGATAATATCAACGACAGGATGAGCGATTGGCTCAAATTTGTGTTCTTCAATAATGTTTGTCCAAGCACTTTGAAGCATTTCATCAACAACTTCTTGCTTTAAAGACAATCCAAATTTCTTTTCAATAACAGAATCCGAAATTTGACCGGGCCTGAATCCATTAATTCGAGCTTTTGGCTTGAATGCTTTAAATTTGTTTTTATATTTTTGTTTAAATTCTTGACTAGAGTAAGTGACAATGCACTCTTTTTTAGTATTAGATAGATGCTCTATGGAGATAGCCATTTATAACCTCTTAAGGGAGCTGGGATATTAAAAAATGGTGCGAGAGGAGAGACTCGAACTCTCACGGGTTGCCCCGCTGGAACCTAAATCCAGTGCGTCTGCCAATTTCGCCACTCTCGCAAAGACTTGATGTCATAAAATGGGGTGAACGATGGGGATCGAACCCACGACCACCGGAACCACAACCCGGTGCTCTACCGACTGAGCTACGCTCACCAATGTGCGCCTGGCAGGATTCGAACCTGCTACCCTCGGCGCGGGATAAGGATTAATCCTCTCCCCCGAACGCATCATGCAACTTTCGAAGCAATGCGCTCTCCAGTAACACTTTCATGTTGACTGCTTTGCTTTACAGTTAGGAATATTACACTTTTTTTTTACCGTTAACAAGTAGGATTTGTCAAATAAATAAGTTATTTTACTTTCAATCTTATCAAAATGATTAAGCATATGATTTTTATCATATAATGACATTAACAAGCTTAATATTATGCTTGAGCGTTTTTTATACAAACGCTTTATATAAGGTAATGAGTAATTCTGCCAAGCATCAACTGCGCAAGGCAATCCTGCTTTCATCACTCCAGCACGATGAAGTAAAGCATCAATTTCATTCTTATTCACTAATAAGGTTGCGCCAGTTTCTTTTAAAATAATGCGATGGCCTAGAATATCAATAAAAAAACTTTTTACAGCATCACTGCTTAAACACAGAACCTGCTGATTAAAGATAAAAATTGATTTTTTTGGTTGATATTGAAGTAAAAATCTTTTCCAAAGTAACATTAATTCTTCATTCCATACGGTATAACGATGTTTCCATGTTGATAAACTTCTTCCATCTACTTCTGATATTTGATAAAAATAATCTATAAAATCTTTATCTTTATAGACTCTCTTGGCATAAGTGAATGGTAAGCAATCAAGAAGATCTTCTACCTGTTCTTTCTGAAAGATCATGATTTGTTGCCATAAAGGTAAATTGCTCTTCGCAACAAGCCATGTAAGCTCGTCCAAGAAAAATTTTTTTATTTTGCTGCGGATAAGAGGTATTTGATAAACTGGGGGTTTATCATAGGAAGAAAAAGAGGCTGCTAAAGAAAGCAGCCTTTTTTTGATATGATCGTTAAGTGTAAAGCAAATCGTCATCATCAGTGCAACCTGTTACCCTTCCTTTTATTATCAGTACTACGATAACTCCGTAACCATATGTTTGCACACTTAGGCCATCCCATAGTTCATTTTTTAAGGTTTTGTATACTTAGGCTTTCCGTACGCTGCTTGATAATCAATTAAGATATTGTGTCAGTTTTGCAGGATTATAATTGTCTTCTAAACCAATCATAAAAACTGAAATCTTACTTTATAAGTAAGGTTAGACTGGCGATCTCACTTGCAGCTAGAATTTAACCAATCAGGCTTAGCCATATATACTTAACAGATCATCATGCTGTTGTCTCCGCATCTTTTCAGATTAAAGGATAAGATGATTGTTTTATAAACATGTCCTACAGTTTAAAGGTTTTCCCTCTACCTTAAAAAACGCGCAATGGCGCAAATTTAGAAGGCCGATGCTCTATCCAGATGAGCTACAGGCGCGTTATATCGGGGTAGAAGGATTCGAACCTTCGACATCTTGCTCCCAAAGCAAGCGCGCTACCAGGCTGCGCTATACCCCGATGGAGGAAATTCTACTCTACAGAGGATTTGTTTGTCAACAGTTTTTATACACTCTTTTAAAAAACTAGCATTTATTTTTTTAACTCGTTACAATTACAGGAAAAGGCCTTATTTTTGATGATTTGCTTACGTGCTAAACCTTTAATTGAAAAAACACAAGAGTATTTAGTAAAATTACGCCGTAGTTTGAATCAAGCTCCTCGATTAGATGTCTTATTAATAGGAAATCATGAAGCATCAGCAATTTATGTCGGTCGCAAAAAACAAGCGGCTCAAGATATTGGAATTGATGTTGTTATTCATCATATAAGCGATCATGCCTCTCAAGATCATGTTGAAAAGCTCATCAGCATGCTCAATAATGAGTCTAATTGTAGTGGAATTTTACTCCAACTTCCGTTACCTGCGCATTTTAATGTCATGAAGTTACTGACGCTGATTGACCCTGCTAAAGACGTAGATGGTTTTCATCCGCTCAATAAAGGGAATCATCTTGATAATTTTGCGGCTTTTGTGCCATGTACAGCTTTAGGTGTTAGTCGATTGTTAAAGTTCTATAACATTAACTTACAATCTAAAAACGTATTGGTCTTAGGACGAAGCGCTATTGTCGGTAAACCACTAGCTATTGAATCCTTACACCAAAATGCGACTGTCACCATTGCTCATTCAGCAACAAAAAATTTACCTGATTTGGTAAAACAAGCTGACATTATTATGAGTGCGACTGGTCATTTTGGTGTTATACAATGGGATCAAGTTTATGAACATCAAATCATTATTGATGTTGGTATTCATCGACACAATGGCGATATTGTTGGAGATTTAGGTAAAAAGCCTGCCGAAAAAATTGTTGCCGCTTATACCCCTGTTCCAGGTGGTGTGGGCGCAATGACGGTAAATAGTTTAATGTACAATATTTTTAAGGCTTACTGCCTTCAAAAACAAAGTGGTTGCTGGGCTGATATTGCTCAGTCAATTGATGCCCTGACTTTATAGATAAAAATTGAGGAAAACTTAATGTCAAAAGAAGATTATATTGAATTTAAAGGTAAAATAGTAGAAACATTACCCAATGCGACTTTTCGTGTCAAATTAGAGTCCGGAAATGTTATTCGTGCTGTTATCTCAGGTAAAATTAGAAAAAACTATATTCGTATTTTAACAGGTGATAATGTGCTTGTTGAAATATCGCCTTATGACACTTCAATTGGTCGTATTACTTATCGTGAAAGTACCAATAAAAATGACAAGGATCACTCTAAACTTGCAGATCTCTCTAAAGCTTCTGAACAAGCAAAACCTGCTGAGTGACCTGATTGCTGCCACTACGTTGCTAACACACTATTGAGAGGGGCTTCTTCTTTCTGCTTACCGCTCTTAGTGCCTTAATCAAACCTAGTCGCAGCTTCTGCTTTTCGAGCCTAGCGCAATCTGACACTCTCTTAAAATAACTCTTCATGAGTTATGAATAGAAATTATGTATACTACTGTCTGCCCCATAGTATTATGCAATATATGTTGATGAAAAATCTGAATGTGAAGTTTGAGCTAAGTGACCTACGGCTTGATAATTTTCCTTGCTAAAATAATCAAGAACCAACCCTTCTTCATTCGCTTTAACAACGACAGTGCCACCATTCATTAATAAGCCAAATAAAAGCTCATCAGAGAGTGGTTTAGCAATCTTATCTTTCACGATACGAGCAATTGGTCTAGCTCCCATTTTTATATCATAACCATTATCTGATAACCACTTAAGTCCACTTTCATCAAGAACTATTTGAACCTGCTTGGGTTTCAATCGTTGGCTCAGAATATCAATCTCTTTACGTACGACTTTATAAATAATGTCTTGTTGTAGTGCATTAAAATGAACTATGGCATCTAAACGATTTCTAAACTCGGGAGTAAACACTTTCTTAATGGAAGAATCAAGATCGCTCGTTGTTTTAAGCTGTGTAAACCCTATTTGATTTTTATCTAAGATTTCAGCCCCGACATTTGTCGTCATCACGATAATTGCATGTTTAAAATCAGCTTTACGTCCCAAAGAGTCTGTTAAACAACCATGATCCATCACTTGTAGTAAAATAGGGAAAATATCAGGATGAGCTTTTTCTATTTCATCTAACAATATCAAAGAGTGCGGGTTTTTATTAATAGCCTCTGTCATCATGCCGCCATTATCGTGTCCAACATATCCTGGTGGGGCGCCAACAAGACGAGAAATTGCGTGGCGCTCTAAATATTCAGACATATCAAACCGTACAAGATTTAAGCCTAATTCCTCAGAAAGATGTTTACATACTTCTGTTTTTCCCACTCCTGTTGGGCCTGCAAACATAAAGCATCCGATGGGTTTGCTTTCGTCATTTAATCCCGATCGCGATAATTTAATAGCATCAACGAGCTGTACAATGGCTTCATTTTGACCATAAATTTTCTGCGCTAATCGTTCTTCAAGATCGCGTAATGTTTGACGTTCAGTTTTAGAAATCGTTTTTAATGGTAACCGTGTGATTTGTGCAGTGACTTCTTCAACATCGCGCACTGTAATCAACTGTTTGCGACGTTTAACATCAAGTAGTATTTGATGGGCCGCTGTCTCATCTATTAAATCGATAGCTTTGTCTGGTAAAAATCTATCATTAATATAACGTTTAGATAAAGATACTGCCGCTTTTAGAGCACTATCTGCTATTTTTATATGATGATGCTCTTCAAGAAGGGAACGAATTCCTTTTAAAATCTTTAAGGTATCTTCTTCAGTAGGTTCTTGAATGTCTACTTTTTGATAACGACGCGTTAACGCTTTATCTTTTTCAAAGACAGTTCTAAATTCTTGATATGTTGTTGCACCGATACAACGCAACTCACCAGATGCTAATTTAGGTTTAATTAAGTTAGAAGCATCCATCACTCCACCAGAAGCAGCTCCTGCTCCTATGATTGTATGAATCTCATCAATGAAAAGAATAGCTTTTTTGTTTTTTTGAATCTCATTTAAGAGTTGTTTTAACCGTTTTTCAAAATCGCCACGATATTTAGTGCCTGCTAATAATGCCCCAAGATCTAAAGAATAAACAGTGCAATCAGCTAACTCGGATGGGACTTTTTTCTCAACAATTAACTTTGCTAAACCTTCAGCAATCGCTGTCTTTCCAACACCGGCTTCTCCTACAAGTAACGGATTGTTTTTACGGCGACGAGCTAGTATTTGGATGCAGCGGTTGACTTCTTGTTCACGACCGATTAATGGGTCAATTTTATTTTTTTTAGCTTTTTTATTTAAATTAATAGCAAACTTTTCTAACGAGCTTCCTATCAAATCATCATCATTATCGATGAGTTGGTCCATGTCATTATCTGAATCATCTTCTTGTATTAAAGGTGTTCTTTTTTGATGATTTGCAACACTATTAACAACATCTAATCGGCTAATATTTTCTTTTTTTAATAAATAAACGGCTTGAGAATCTTGTTCCGAAAAAATAGCGGCTAAGACATTAATCCCTGTGACTTCATCTTTTCCAGATGATTGA
>RFNU01000117.1 GCA_009927065.1 bacterium
GCTTAACGTTCTTTTTTGACGTCTCATTGAGCACTGCGCTTTGAGCTTGACCCAAAGACGTCTTACTGCAACGAAAAGGATTGCGCACGTGTTTTGTTCATAACATGATGAGCAGCAATATGATGTCATTTACAGGGAATTTCTTTCCAGGAGGCAGCTTGATTAAGAGTGATAGTTTGATCTGATGAGCGATATCCTCCGACTATCATACCTTCTAGCAATATTTTAACTTCATCCAAAATAGCATTAATCACTTCAGTGACATTCTTTGTTTCATTAAGGGATCTTTTTTATTTCATCAATATCAAAACGGTATGCTTTTTCCGTTCTAAAATCAACAGTTGTCTCTACAATTGGAAATCCAAGCTTGTGAAATCGGCATACTAAAAATTGGCGATACTTAATTAAGGTGCCACAACAGTATGGACAGACCAGTGCATTAAAAAAATGTCCTTTCCAATATTTCACGATGAGAACCTTTCCTTATTGTTTTTAATAAAGATGCTGCAATATCTTTATTAACGTTTAACGTTAAAGGTAAGACCCAGATATCATCATCTAGAGTAAAATAATTTTTAAGTTTTATCCAATCTTTTTCCGTCATAATCACTGATGATTTTTTTAAAATTTCTTCAATGAGTTCTGGAGAGCACAATTCATGATCAGGTAATAAAACAGATTCTAAATGTATACAATGCTTTTTTACAAAAGAGATAACCGTTTCAGGATGAGCCAGTCCCAAAATCAGCGTGCATTGACTAAAAGAGGAAATCATTTTTTCTTCTTTGCTAACACCATGGTAGACAAAAGGATAATTCACTTTTTCAAAAGCTGGAACTTGTGCCCCTGTATTCAAAATAAAATCCATATGCTCTAACGTTGATAGTGGCGACCGCAACGGGCCTCCAGGAATTGTAAAGCCATTCCCTAATGCATTTTTGAAATCAAATAAGCATATTTTTAAAGAGAATTCTATACCACTATATTGTAATCCATCGTCAAAAATTAATATGTCGCACTTATAAGATTGAAGTAATGCGACCGCAGCTTGATATCGATCTGAATAAGCAGCAACAGGGCATTGGCAATGCTCCCCTATTAAAGCTCCTTCATCGCCTAACCAGTAAGGATTATAGGATTTTTCAGAAACATAAGGTTTTTTCATCAACGATAACCTCTTATATCCTCTCGTAATAACTCCTACTTTTTTGCCTTTTTGTTGTAAGCTCTTGACCAACCATATGACAAAAGGTGTTTTTCCTGAACCACCAATATTGGGATTGCCAACAACAATCGTATAAGGTTTTAATTTTTTTTTATCCGTCATAAAACATTTCATTCGAACAAAAATCTGAACCAAAAATGATACTGGAAGCATGATTACTCCCCATAAAGATTGCGCCCACAACCAATAGGCAACTTTATGCATACATTTAATACAGCGTTGCCTCATCAGGAGAAACTTGTTGATAAAGATTGGTATAAATTCCTTGTTTTTTAATAAGTTCTTCATGTGTTCCTTGTTCAACTAAGCGACCTTTATCAATAACTAAGATTTGATGAGCATTAATGATTGTTGACAATCGATGCGCAATCACAAGTGTTGATGATTGCGCCATTAATGATGCTAATGCATGTTGTATTTTATCTTCTGATTCAGTATCTAAAGCAGAAGTTGCCTCATCGAGAATCAACAATGATGCTTGTTTGTAAAAAGCACGTGCCAACGCTAAACGTTGCCGTTGCCCACCTGATAAACGATGTCCTTTCGATCCCAATAAAGTCAAATAACCTTGAGGTAAAGCTTCAATAAAATCTGAAGCATAGGCTAATTGTGCAGCTCTTTTGACAGCAACCCAATCTATCTCTTGATAACCATAAGCAATATTCGCTGCTATGGATTCATTAAAGAGCGTAATATGCTGACTGACGAAGGCCGTTTTCTCACGCAAAACACTTAATGGCATTGTTTTAATATCTTGCCCGTCTAATAAAATCGTTCCTTGATATTCATACAACCGCAGAACAAGAGATACTAAGGTGGATTTTCCTCCACCTGAGGGACCAACAATCGCTAATGTTTGCCCCCGTTCAAGCTCAAAGCTAATATCACGCAACACTTCGGTGTGTACGTCTTGACCATACTGATAGCTAACATTAATAAAAGCTAATCTAGCAGGATTTGTATTATTTGCTTTAGTCTTTTCATGCTGTTGAATATCTTCTTGTGGATAGCTTTCCATTAAAATAAGATTATTGGCACTTGCTAATGCTCTTTGCCAAATCTCATTAACTTTAGTGAGCTGTTTAATAGGGCGCAATAAGGCCAGAATCGCGGTAATCAAGCAAGCAAAATCACCCCCAGTAATATGACTACGACCGATTGTTGTTGATAATGTAATAATGGTGATAATAACAACACCGCCAATAAACTGAATAAAAGCGGCTCCTTGGGCCATAACTCTGGCTTCTTTCAGCTCATGGAGTAGGTTATGACCAAGCAACTTCTGAAATTTTTTGAGTTCAAATAAATGTCCTCCAAAAGATTTCACAACAAGATGACCATAAACCACTTCTTGAATATGATTATTTTTTTCTTCTAGAGCGATATTAACTTTTTGCTGCATCATCCGTGACTTTTTCCCAACATAAGTAAAGACAGCAATAGAAAGTGGCAACGATAAAAGATAAAGAATTGTAAAAAAAGGTGAGGCCATCAACATGACGATTAATAATCCTAGTATGGTGACACACTCTCGACTCATCACACTTAAAGCTTCACTCATACTTGTCGCCATCTTAGTTGTCTGAAAACCTATCCGTGTAATAAATTCTCCTGGTGGTTGATTTTCATAAACACAAGAGGGGTAACGTAAGAGTTTTTCAAAAAGATGTTCTTTTAAGGCAGCGGCAGATTGATAAGAGACTTTAGCGAGCATATATTGAGAAACATAAGCACAAAGGGATCGACATACAAATATCGCAAGGAGGATCATAGGCAGTTTATGAATAAATCCTTGATCATGTGCCACAAAACCATCATCTAATAAAGGCTTAATAAGCCATATAAGAAAAGCATCAATAATACCATATAAGCCACTGGCTATTAATCCAATAAGTAAAAACAACTTATAAGGTTTTATGACTCGAAGGATATAGCCTGTTAATGAGATATCTTTGGGCATGCTTTAACAATATTTTACTTTTTATTATTTTTTAGCTTAACTCATTATGATTTTGCTAACAAAGTTTAAAAAACGACTGAATTTGTAATGTGAAGTTTTAGTTTTTGACCACATTTTAAAAAAATATCCCCGTTGAAATCTGGCCATCACCAAGATAAAAAGGCCTGTTTCAAGGGGCTTTTTATAAAAAAACAAGAAAATATTTTTTATTAACTTATTGAATTTAATTTGTTTTTGATTATAATAACTTTTACATGCGTTTAATAAATCAAAAAATGCCATACACTCTTAAGTATAACCCAGGTCAGTCTTTTCATCTCTTATCGGAAAATTGCATATACCCTATTCAAGAAGATGGAAATTTATACGCTAAGATTATCAAAAACACATCAACTCTATCCGAAGGTCGTTTTACTTATTTAGCTTATCGTCAAATAATGGCCTATTCTCTTTTAGGGCAGCTTGAAGGCTGGTCTTACAATCCTTCAACTAAAAAATACTGTTTAATCATAAAAGATTCATTGCCTCATCAAGCGAACATAGATCAATTACAATCATTCACTCAGTCTACTTATAGCAGTAAAAATAAGCTCTTGAGTTATGAATTAGAATCACTTCATAAAAAAACATCTTTAATTTATGGCAATGCAGATTCTTTTTCAACGATGTTTGTGTGGGATCAACCACATCCTCTTGGTCAATTGAGTGATGATGATATACAATGTTTACAAAATTACTGTCAAGATGATATATGGGATAGCATATTCAACTTGGAGTTAAAGGATAAAATTCGACGTGCTGATGTTAAATGGCAAGATTTTTCTTTTGATGAAATGATTGAATTGAAAAAAATCATTCAAAAGAATGGAGATGGTAACCGTTTATTGCCAAAAATTCTAGAGAGAAAATTATATTTTACTGATTACTCTTATTCTCGAGCGGTTGGGGCTAGTGACCATAGTTTATCAAACGCAAAACACAACGCTGTTGGCACTGTAATAAACTATTATGGCGGCAGCATGCTGAAGAAATTATTGACCCGTCTTAATTCTTTTGTTCAGACTACTGTCGAGCCCCTCATCAAGCATGCTTATGGTATGATCGATTTGATACAAGAGCATATTAATATAATGCAATTGTTAGGATCAGTCGGATTTCATGGTCAGTCATACCTCTATAATGAATTTCAAAAAGCTTTTAAAGCAGAGGATAACGGCAATCAACACAAAGTTGATTATAAAATTATTATTCTGGGTAGTTTGTGTACGTTAATAGGACTCGCTCTAGTGTCGGGTTTATCTTGGAAAATATTCGTTAATCCACTATTTTTACAAGACTTAAATCAAAGATTGAACGATATTTATGACGGATTGTTCGCTATTAAAACTTTATCGAAACTTTGCTATTATAGCATCTGTATCGGCGGCCCAGTCTATTTTACTTATCAGCGTATTTCATCCTTTCTCTCACTGAATACTAATCTCATAAAAACAGCATTGAGCTCAATTGAAGAATTATTTGATAGCTACTTAACGCCTCAATCATTCATGCATCACAAGATTGAATTTTTTGCTGGAAAACAATTAGATCTCAGTATAATCAATCATGACGATGAGACAGATCTCAGCCATGAAGATGGCAAGGAAGCTCTGCGACAAACTCATCAACCTGAGGAAGACATTAGCCTTTTTGGCAATACGAGGACAGGTGACTTTGATCTTAATGAGGCACTAAAGGCTTTCTGATGATAAGCAACGCGTGATCAAAACAGAAAAACCGCTACCCAGCCCATTGACACATCATCATTTACTTAAGGTATTTTTTTTGCTAGCATCAATAACATGGTGCCTTTACGAAAATAGAGCGTGGCTTACACTATAAATTACAATAAAGGCAGCGCTTTTGAGCTGTTAGTCAAAAACAATATATATCCTATTTCAGAAGACTCTCATTTATACGCTAAGATTGTCGAAAAAACATCGACTCTGTCTGAATATCGTTTTACTTACTTAGCTTATCGTCAAATAAGGGCGTATTCTCTTTTAGGCCAACTTCAAGGGTGGTCTTACAATCCTTCATTGCAGAAATACTATTTAATCATCAACGGATCATTGCCCGATCAAGAGCAGATACATTGCTTAAAAAGCTTTACCCCGGAGCAAGCGAACACAGAAAAAAACTTACTAAAACATCAATTAGCATGCCTCTATAAAAAAACCTCTTTAATTTATGATAATAGAGATTCTGATTCAACGATATTGTTTGATGATCAACAAGATCCTCTTAAAAACTTTAGTGAAGATGATATCAACATATTGAAAAACCACTTAATCAAGAATGATGCAGACACTTGGCAGGATTTATTGGAAGATCTCTTTGATTCTGAATACTGGAAGTCGATCGCTCATGATATAGTGAATCCTCGCGATTGGGAGAATGACGTTGACAGTCTCCACACTCCATATAAACAGACTTTAAAAAAAATCATTAAAGAATGGAGTAGTACTGCTCTTACACAGACTTCGTTTTCTTTCGATACGACGGTTAAATTGAAAAAAATTATTCGAGATGCCGGGGCTCAAGAACATTTATTGCCAAAAATTCTAGAAAGAAAATTGTATTTTACTGATTATTCTTACTCTCTACCGGTTGAAGTTTATCAAGATAA
>RFNU01000201.1 GCA_009927065.1 bacterium
GTAGGTAATCCTCGCGACTCAGGACCAAATAAGAACACATCCCCGGGTGTATAAGTCATTTCCCATAAGCACTTTTGCGCTTTTGTGCTAAGGGCAATGATCCTTTGTTTGGCAGTTTTTTTCAGGAATATATCAAAATTCAAGTGATGCTTGATTTCAACTAAATCATGATAGTCGAGCCCTGCTCTTTTAAGATGCTTGTCATCGAAATTAAATCCCAAAGGATGTATCAAATGAAGTGTTATTCCTAAACATGCTGATAATCTAATAATGTTTCCAGTATTTGCAGGTATTTCGGGTTCAAAGAGAGCTACTTCAAAAGCATTTTTTTTAAGATGTTCTATCATTGTATTGTAACTAAGATAAGGAGTTTTTTTATGAATAAATTAGCACAGCTTACTATTCTTGCTGCAATTTTTGGTTTAATTGGATGCCAAAGTCTTCAGGATAGAATGTCAAGTACTAATAAAGATATGCCAGCTGCAGAAAAAAATACGACAGCTAAAAAATCATATTAAGTAATCTTAATTATGATTGCTTAATCATAATTCTTTTTAAGTCAATGCGCTAGATCTTTTAAAATAAATTCAAGTTCATTGACTTTTTTCTTTTAAATAGAGTATTTTAGTCTTTTATTATGGTATGTTACTCAAAAATAAATAAAGACTAACTTTTCAATGAAAATAGCCTGCCAAATACAATATCATGGTGGATACACATCGGGATGGCAAGAACAACCCAAAGATCCTTCAATTGCAACTCATTTGAAACAAGCAATTCAATTATTTTCGGGTGAAAATCCAGGATTAGCGTGTGCTGGACGAACCGATAAAGGAGTTCATGCTTTAGGTCAAGTGGTAACCTTTAATACTCAAGTCATGCGTTCAGTAACTCGATGGAAAACAGGGTTAAATCATTTTTTGCCAGAATTTATACGAATTAATAAAGTCTCTGTTATGAAGGATGATTTTCATCCAAGATTTAATGCCCTTGCACGTACTTATCGTTATTATTCTGTTTATGGTTTTAGTCCGCATCAGACTAAAATTATTGCTAATTTGTCTAAAGAGCCAAATGTTGACTTAATGAATCAAGCATGCAAATTAATATTAGGCGAGCATGATTTTTCAGCTTTTAGAGGAGGGAGTTGCCAAGCAAAAAGTCCTATTAAAACATGTTATAATGCTGCATGGACTCAGAGAGGGACTATTTATTGTTTTGAAATAAAAGCGAATGCTTTTTTACATCATATGGTTCGATATTTGGTAGGGTGTATGCTCGAGATAGGCCATGAGAATAAAGATTTAAGATGGTTTGAAGCGGTACTGAATAATCACTTGTCACAAGATTTTTGTGCATCAGCAGACGGTTTGTATTTATGTCATGCTCATTATCCGGATAATTTTAACCTGGACTTTTTAGATCAGCGTCCTTGGTTCGATTCGTTAATAGCCTAGTAATAAACGCAATTCCTCCCAGCTTTTTGGACCTGTTTCTGCAAATGTTGTGAGCATGTTTTGCGGGATTTCTTCTAGAAATCGACTTTTTAAAGCATCTTTGCCTGCAAAAGTTTTTGGATAGCTTAAAACCAATCTTTCTTTGGCGCGAGTCATAGCGACATACATTAAACGGCGCTCTTCTTGAATATTGTTATCTGATTGATGATGAGGCAAAATTCCTTCAATGCAACCGATAAGATAAACCTCATCAAACTCTAACCCTTTAGCTGCGTGTATAGTTGATAATGTTACTTTTTGATGAGCATCTTCTTTTTTATCAAGCATATCGATAAGCATAATTTTTTTCATAACTTGGTCTAAATTTGGTGTTTTAATATACATCCGTTTTAACCAAGAAATAAAATCTTGTAATAACGCTGTTTTTTTATCAATTTGAGCTTTTTTTGAATAAAGATGCTCTATCCAGTTATAATAATCTGTGTCTTTTAGTAGATCTTCTATCCAGTTTAAATCTTGTTGATTACTCATTATTTTTCTGTATTTATCAATGAGATGGTAGAATTGCTCAAATGTATTTTTATTTTTCCCTGCATAATCTAACAAAAAACGAATTTGTTGAATTGAATATAAAAGAGATAAATTGTATTTATTAGCGTATTCCAATAAAGGAGCTATTGTTTGAGACCCTAGCCCTCTTTTGGGGATATTAATGATGCGCTTGAAAGATTGATCATCATCAGGATTAATTAAGAGTCGTAAATAACTGACCAGGTCTTTGATCTCTGTTTTATTGAAAACAGAGTTTGCCCCTAAAAGCTGATAGGGTATCTTTTTGTCACGTAGACCTTTTTCGTAATTAACAGCTTGATAATTTGTTCTAAAAAGAATGCAGACGTTTTTATTAAGATGTTCTCGTTGAACGATTTGGTTTAAAACCTGTTCAAGCTCATCATCTTCGGAGCTGCCGGTAATTATAAAGACTTTTTCATGACTTGGTTTATTTGACCACAGTTTTTTTTCAAACAAGTGATTATTGTGAGCAATGAGTGCGTTTGCAGCATCTAATATTTGCGGGCTGGAACGAAAGTTTTCTTCTAATTTAATAATCTCTAACTGTTCAAAATCCTGAGATAACATATTAAGATTTGCTGGGTTCGCGCCGCGCCAAGTGTAGATTGATTGATCATCATCACCGACTACAGTAAAACGCCGAGCGTGAGCGATGTTTTTAAAAAATAAATATTGAGCAATATTGGTATCTTGATATTCGTCAATAAAAATATAACCAAATTTTTTTTTCAAAGCAGTGGAAACCTCATCTAATAAGCTCAGTTTATAAGCTTTAAAAACAAGATCATCTAAATCAATAGCATTGATATGTAACAGTGCTTCTTCATATTTACGCCAAATAGATAATGCCTCGGGAGCTATTTTATCAAGAGTATCGCTAGAATCGGTGTAATGCTTGATCAAACTAATAATATGAGCAGCTTGATAAATTTCTTCCTCTGGACAGGATGTTAATATATCTTTAAGGAGTTGATGTTTATCTTGAGTATCATACAGTGTAAAATTTTTTTTTATACCGATAAGAGATCCAAATTCTTGAATAACTTTCAGACCAAGGCTGTGAAATGTTAATACAGACACTAATTTTTTATTGACATGAAGGGATTGTAAGCGGGCGCTTAATTCACGAGCTGCTTTATTGGTGAATGTAATTGCTAATATTTTATGATATATACTATCTTGTGCGGCTAAATGGGCTATTTTTTGACAAATAGTTGATGTCTTACCTGAACCAGCTCCGGCAATCACAAGACATGGTTTATGTAGAAGTTTTACAGCACGAAATTGTTGCTGATTTAATTGCACCATATTTTTCACAACAAGATCGATAATAAAATGAATGTTACCATAATATTAATCATGTTGTTTAATATTAAAATCAGATAGAAAATATTTTCTCTGTTAATGTTATTTTTTATCAATATTATAAATCATCCTTTTTTAATAATTTTCGCAAGATTAAGGTTTTTATGATAAGATGATTTCTTAAATTATACAAAACCCCCTGGTTACTATGTCACCGCAAAAAAAATCTTTAGGGTATGTTTCGTTAGCGTTGCTTAATATTTCGGCAATTATTTCTTTGCGGCATTTGCCGGTAATGGCTCAATATGGTGTTGGCTCACTCTTTTTTTATTGTATTGCTGCTTTAATATTTCTCATACCTATAGCGCTGATTTGTGCAGAACTCGCTACAACTTGGCCTGATCGAGGTGGTTTGTATAATTGGATATACCAGGGATTTGGTCCAAGAATAGCGTTTTTAGTTGTGTGGTGGTCATGGATGGCTGCTATTGTAACAATCTTATTAAACTTGATTTTTTTATCTGTCACATTAGCTTATACTATTGCTCCTGCGAGCCTGGATAATAAAGCTATGATAAATGCTATTTCCTTAATTATTCTTTATGGATTAACTTTGATTAATATTTATGGAATGCGATTTTCTTCTTTAATAAGTTTAATAGGTGTGATTGCAGGCACAATTATCCCAGTACTACTCATTACTATCTTAGCGGCCATCTGGTTTTTTTCAGGCTATGGAGAAATCCATGCTGTTACGAAACTCGATCTTTCTTTTGTTTTTAATAGTTTTTCGAGTTTATTTTTTTTTGCAGCTGTTGTTTTGGGTTTTTCAGGAATAGAGTTAGCGGCATTTCATGTTGCGGATGCCAAAGATCCTCAGCGCGATTACAGCAAGGCCATTTTTCTGAGTGTTGTATTAATTATACTTTTATACATGATCAGTACGTTAGCAATAGCTTTAGTTCTACCTCTTAAAGAAATTGATTTGATCGCTGGTTTGGTTCAGTTTTTTAATAAGTTTTTTGAAAAATTTGGATTGCAGTATATATCGAAATTAGTCAGCTTTACTTTGGTGATTGGAACTATTGGGGGAATTAACACCTGGTTAATTAGCCCTTCGAAGGGTATTTTTCCCGCAGTTGAACATTTTAACTTCCCAAGCTGGCTTTCTTATAAAAATAAGTATGATGTTCCTGTATCTTTATTAGTGATACAAGCAATAATTTGTACAATAATTTTATTGTTATTATCAAACTCGCAAACAATACAGCAGTCTTTTTGGATGTTTACGGCATCAACAACTCAGTTTGTGATATTGATTTATCTTTTCATGATTGCAGCTGTTGTTCGTTTGCGCTTTTTGCAACCTAATACGATTCGACCATTTAGAATTCCAGATAAATGGTTTTCTTTGACCACACGCACAGCCTTTTTTTCCTGTATTCTCGTTCT
>RFNU01000179.1 GCA_009927065.1 bacterium
GGTGCTGTGCTCGATGAAGCGTCAAAAAAGAAGATTAAACACCAGCGAATCCTTGCTGTTGCTTAATCGGAAGCCCATTTTTTTTAGGGGATGGGTAGTTCACTAGCGGGTGAATGTCACAAATAGTTGTTCGATTCATTCTACACTTAGAATACTCTAAGATTAATTCTGATTGTTGTAGTGCTTATTATCAAAAAATTTATTTATACGGTTATTATTGGATTTCTTTTATGGATAACTCTTATTCCGCATCAGTTTCATATTAAAGAATTCAATTTAAAAGCGTTCAATTATATGTACCATTTTCAGGATATCATTGTTGAATGCTCTCTAATACACAAGCCATCATTGATTGTTCATCAATTAGCACTTAAGAAACAAGAAACGCACCAACCTTCTTTTGATCTCCATAAAAAATTTATTGCGATGCCTTATTATTGGTTTTTTAAGTCTATTTCATTGAAATCATTATTGATTGACGATCAGGATTATTCAGAAATTTTTATTTACACCAAAAAAAAACAAATAATTTTTAAAATTCAAGGTATTGAAATTGATTTTGATTACTTAACGAAGTCCTTTTCAGTAAATCATCTTTATCAAGACTCGTATTTTGCTAAAAAAACAGATTTCTCTTTATTAAATCAAAACATTAAGTTTCAGATTCAACAAGAAAATAAGCATATAAAGATAGAGTTCCGTGATCTTATTGATGGCCATTTAACTTGTAATATTCAAGATTTAGTCTGTCATGGCTATCAGTTAAAAATCCATTACCCTGATTTAATAGATGGAATTATTGAACGGATCTCTATAGGACCTCTGAGTGTTGGTAGCGTCAATATTAATGCCATCTTTTCAAATTTATCAATACCGTATTTGCCTTCTATTCATCATGTAACGCTTACTTCTTTCAATCAAAATCGCTATGTGTTGCAAACAGAAGATCATACTCAATTAGAAATCAATATACCGCATAAAGCTTTTCATATTATCGATAGACAGGGACAAATTGCCTTTCAGGGTGAATTTAATGATGAAAAGATAATTGGTTGTGGAAATTTATCTATAGAACACTTAGCGATTCCTTATAAGGATAACCAATTATTTTTTGAACATTTAGATCTATTAAATGTAGAATATGATCTTGCATCTCAAGATCTTAAAATAGATGCTCATGATTTAAGTCTTATTTATAATCACCACTATGCTATAAAAAAAGCACAAGGGTATTGTGATAAAAAAGGATTTGATTTTCAGTTAAAAGATGTCGTTGTTGAGGATACTCTTTTACCAGAGATGACGTTGATGAGTCACAATGATCATCTTGTTGGTAACGGTTTGGTGTATTTTAACTTACCAGATTCTTTGCATAAAAACTTTAATGTCGTGATGCCTAATTTTCCTCAATCTACTCTTTTGAGGCATACTTTCACGTTAAAAGATGAGGATTTGCAAATAAGTTTTCATCCTGTTTCATCGCTCTATCCTGATTTTATAGTCAATACTCTTTTTTATAGAGAATATATGAAGCAGATAGCTTTAACCGCAAAGGCGTCTTATCAATCGCATGAAATAGAATGCCGACTTCCTCTGACTGATGCCTTGACTTTTGATAGTTTTGTTTGCACTGTAAAGCCTGCAAATGAAGATATTTTCTTAAAAAAAATTGATAACGAGCAAAAAGATATTGTCATACAAGGGGTTTACAATAAGGATAAACTCGACATGAATATTGTGTTAAATTCATATCAATTTAATATGTTACCTCATGTTGAAGCCTTGTCTATCAAAGGAATATTAGATTCTAATATTTATGAAGTGAAAGCATCAAATCAGGAAGAATATGTAATTGTTGATTGCAGCCATCAAGTTGGATGTCAGATTTTATTTAAGGCAGGCACGTTGGTAGCCCACGATCGTTTCTTGAACACACACATGCCTCAATCATCATTTTCAACAATAGATAATATTCAAGGTACTTTTGATTCTTTTATTTTTAACGAATATGCTTTTCAAGGTTCAATTGAAAAAGATCAAGAAAAGATGACGATTAGTCTTGATTCAGATCGTATTAAAGGCTCATTTTTTAATAACCAGAGACAAACTGCAGTTAAACTTAATTTTCTAGATCTTTATTGGGCCATTAAGAAAGGTAAAAAAATGTTCAACTTTCAAGATCAAGCTTTAATACAATCACCATCGTATCTGGAAAAAAATTGGATTTTTGATTGCGATCGCCTTGTTTGGAAGAATTCAAAAATTGGCAGTCTAAAAGTTGAATATCTTGTCGATAAAGATAAAAGAAATCAACATGAAATAAATTTAACTCATCGTGCTTTTAATATGAAAGCGATAAGTACAGTAGAGGAGTCTAATGCAATACAGGCAACCGGCATATTACATATCGATTCAATTGAAAATTTATTGGAGCCTTTTGTCGAAAAATCTTTTTTGAAAGATGGTTATGGCTCGATAAAGATTGAGCAATTAGATGCTGATTTCGACAATAAAGTTTTTTCTGGAAGCTTTATTTTAAATATCAATGATCTTTTTGTAGCCGATCAACAAATTAATCATCTAAAAATATTAAATATATTTTCAGGCTATATTTTTTCAAAGCAACAGGCGCGTTCTTTAGTCGAAGATGGATTACCGATTGATACTCTCAGTGCGCATTGTGATATTCGCGATAATCTTATGACTATAAAAAAGCTTGAATTCAAATCAGGAGCGACAGCGTTTATTATGGATGGAACCTATGATTTAAAAACACGCCATGTTGATCTTGATGTCCACATTTATCCAAAAATATCAGCAGCGTTACCGGCAGCGGCATTGTTATTAGGTAATATACCTGCAGGAATTTTCATGGCTGGTCTGAATTATTTTGCAGGACGTGATATCAATAAAATGAATCATAAACAGTTGCACCTTAAAGGACCAATAGATCGATGTGAAATAGAGAATTGGAGCCCAGAAATTATAGAGTTCAATCTTGAGTAAGAATCCAAGATACTATTATCTTGGATTGTTTATTGAAAACTATGGTCGATAAATTCATTTTTTTTCTGCAGTAAATGAGTCCAAAATTTTTCAAAATAATTTGAATCTTGTGGAATAGCGACATTTCCTGCAATTAATGGTTTAAAATAATTTAAGCCAATTTCGCTTAAAGCAAAACCAGTTTTGTCTAAAAAACTTCTAGGAACCGCTTTTTCTTGATTGGCAACTTTATTTAAAGGAGTGTGATCTAAAGACCAAAGATAAGGATCGTCGTGCAGTCTCACAATAGAAATCATAGTATTGTGTCCAATATTATGCTTAATACAATAAATTGAGTAATGACCAATAGCTTGAGCTTGATCAAAATCGGTTTTAGATAAGCACGGTGTAAAGCTTCTTTGTAAATAATCTGGAATGCTCAAGTGTACTTTAACATTCAGTTCTTTTTTGATTAACTCTGCAAGAGCGGATCCACTACCTTCAAGTTGATGATGACCAAATGCATCTTTGCTTTGAGTTGTTATATTCGGTTGATAGCCCTCACTAATAGCAATAGCGCAAAATCTGTCTTTTTTAATATATTCATTCACATAGTCTAATTTTTTTTCTAATGAGTGTTTTAATTCAGGCATAAGAAGTAACTGTGGACCAGGAAATTCTTTTGAATGAGCCAATCCGCAGCTCGCAGTTAACCATCCTGTGTGTCGCCCCATGGTTTCCAGAATAAAAACTTTGGTGGAGTCTTCAGACATTGACGTTACATCTAAACATGCTTGTCTAAAAGAGTAATTCAGGAATTTTGACGCTGATCCAAAACCAGGACAATTATCAGTTCCATGAAGATCGTTATCAATTGTTTTGGGTAGACCGATACAGAGAATATGTGGATGTTCTATAGCGAGGTAATTAGCGATTTGTGATGTTGTATCCTGAGAGTCATTGCCACCATGATAAAGAAAGGCATCAAATTTGTGTTTGACAAGAAAATCTTTGATGATCGGGAGATCTTCAGCTTTGAGTTTATAGCGACATGAGCCGAATGATCCCCCGGGAGTATACAGGATCTTTTCTAAATCATCTTCTAATAACAAGCCGGTATTAACAATTTGTTTTTGAAGAAGTCCTTTTATTCCATTAACACCGACATAAACACTGATGTTTTCTAATCTTGCATGTCTAATTAAACTAACAATAGTAGCATTAATGACAGCCGTTACACCGCCTGACTGAGCATAAAAAACACGCCGCATCTTCAGTCCTTCTTTAGATTCTAGTCCTTAATACAGAATGCCTGAAATGATCATGGATTTGCAAGTTTAGAGATGAGGATGATACCATGGTCACTATTAAAAATTTTATTTTATAAAGAGTGGATAACAATTTATGGATAAGATCATCCGAAGTCTTTTAAAAATTTCTTTAATAATGATAACTACTGCGTATTGTCATGCTTTTAAAGAAAAATATATTCCTGCAGCACCAATTCTTAAAGCAAAGGCGTATGTCTTAATGGATTACCATTCAGGGCAAGTATTAGCTAGTTCGAATCCTGATTTATTGTTAGAGCCGGCCTCCCTTACAAAAATGATGACGATGTATGTCTTGGATGATGATTTAAAAAATGGAAGAGTCTCTGCAGAAGATCTTGTACGAATATCTTCAAAAGCCAGACATATTCCTGGTTCTAGAATGTATTTAGAGCAAAACACTCATGTGCCTATTTCCGATCTGATTAAAGGAATTATTGTTCAATCCGGCAATGATGCTTCCGTAGCCGTTGCCGAGCATTTAGCTGGTGACGAAGATACTTTTGCGCAATTAATGAATGTGCATGCCAAAAGATTAGGCATGATGAATACTACCTTTAAGAATGCAACAGGATTACCTCAAGACGGCCATTTAAGCACAGCTTACGATCTAGCGCTTTTATCACGCTCATTGATTAGAGACTTTCCTGATTCATATCATCTTTACGCTCAAAAATCTTTCAAATATAACAATATAGATCAAAATAACCGTAATAGGCTACTCTGGGAAAATCCTTACGTTGATGGTATTAAGACTGGACATACAGATACAGCAGGTTTTTGTTTAGCTTCTTCAGCCATCAAAGATCAAACTCGTCTTATATCAGTACTTATCGGTGCTGAATCAGATAAAGTGCGTAGTTTTGAAAGCATTAGATTATTGTCATATGGATTTCGATTTTTTGAGACTGTTAAAATGCAGTTAGAAGAAGGCAATCTTGGAAAAGAACGTATTTGGTTTGGCGATAAGAAATTTGTTGATCTTGCCCTAAAAGATGATCTTTATGTAACGATTCCTGCACGTCAACAAGATTTATTACGCACGCAATTGCGCATTCAAGATAAGTTGATAGCTCCTCTTAGAACAGATCAAATCGTTGGCTATATAGATATTTATTTAGAAGATGATCTGTTACAAGAAATACCAGTTTATCTTGCCGAGCCAGTTAAACCTGCTGGATTGATTTCACGAGGTCTTCAGAAAATAGGGTACTTCATGCAAGTCATTAGAGAGTATTGGACTCAATAATCATCAAGGATAAGATTATGCATTTAACGAATGTGGCTCCTATCGGTTTTTATAATAATGAGTTTTTACCTGTAGATGATATTAAGATCTCTCCTTTGGATAGAGGATTTATCTTTGGCGAAGGAATTTATACAACACTAGCGTGTCAAGAGGGCGTACCTCTTTTTGTAGAGCGTCATGAGAAGCGATTAAAGACCCAAATTGAAGAGCTTTACTTCCCCGGACTTAATCTTGATATTGAAAAGTTAGTTATTCATTTATTAGAGATGAATCAATTGAAAGATGCTGCGGTTTATATTCATATTACAAGAGGAGTCGATCGTATCAGAGATCATCTCCCAACTGCCATCAACTCAACAGTCATGATCTTAGCGATGCCTTGGATAAGACCGATGCATGCAGGTTTAGCAAAAGCTAGAGTTTTGGCAGATCCTCGTTGGGCACGCTGTGATTACAAAACTATTAGTTTATTAGCTAATGTACAGTCTTCGCAGCGAGTTCATCGAGAGGGTTTTGAAAAAGTCATTTATCATCGCGATTCAGTTTTAACAGAAGCGGCTCAAGCCAATCTTTTTTTAGTGAAAAATTCTGTATTAAAGACACCCTCAACTGGTCCTTATTTACTTAATGGAGTAACACGACAAATTATCCTTGAAGAAGCAAAGAATCATGGTCTTCAAACACAGGAAACAACATTAACGTTGACAGATTTGTTTGAAGCCGATGAGGTGTTTTTAACAGCGTCATTATCACAGATTGTTGTTATGAGTCATCTTGAAGATCAGGTCAGTTTAAAAAACAAGCCAGGGATCGCTGATTTATTATTTAGTCTTTATGAAGCTAAAAAATTAAGTTACATTGAGAATAAGATTAACGCTTATAAATTCCATCATGCAGAATAAATGGAAGATTTGGGATTTTGGATATCAGTCTTTTAGTGACATCGAACCATGTATGCGACAACTTGTTAACCAGGGAGATAGAGAATATATTCCTACACTTTGGTTTGGAGAGCATTATCTGGTTGTCACGAAAGGATTATCAGGATATCTTGACGAACCTTTTTATCCATTTGTACCTTGTTATGAAACAAATAGAGGCGGGAAGTTAACATTACATCTACCGGGTCAATTAGTATTTTATCCTATCTTTAAACTACCTGCAGGATTAAATGTCAAACAGTATGTTCATTTATTAGAACAAGTCGTTATTAATACATTAGTTGAAATAGGCATTTCTTCTTTTCGCATGGAGGGTGCTCCAGGCATTTATACTATAGCAGGTAAAATTAGTTCGATAGGTATTCGAGTCAGTCAACAGTACTGCTATCATGGTATAAGCCTCAATGTTAGCTGCCCTTTAAGACCTTTTTCTTGGTTAATCTCGTGCGGGAATCCTCATTTAAAAATAACATCTATTGCCGATCATCATTTTTATCCATCGATTTGCAGTGTTAAAAAAATGATGCAGGAAAATTTTTTTAAACTCATAGACAAGGAGTAGATTGTGACGATAAAAATTCATACAACCGATAAAGCTCTTGATAAAATGCAGCGGCATCGATCCGTTGATTTATGGCCAGATGACCCAAAATTAGTTAAACCTGATTGGTTAAAGGTTCGCGTACCTCAAGGAGAAAAAATTGATCAGTTAAAAGATCAGCTGAGAGAGCATAAGCTAGTCACAGTCTGTGAGGAAGCGTCTTGCCCAAATTTATTAGAGTGTTTTTCTAAAGGCACAGCGACTTTTATGATTATGGGCGATAAATGCACAAGGAGATGTAGTTTTTGCGATGTTGCTCATGGACGACCCGATCCTCTCGACCCACAAGAGCCTGATCGATTAGCTAACATTATTGCCGCAATGCAATTACGTTATGTTGTGATTACGTCAGTTGATAGAGATGATTTAATTGATGGTGGCGCAGAACATTTTGCTCGATGCATAGAAAGAATTAGAGCAGCTGATAAAGCGATTAAAATAGAAATTCTTGTGCCAGATTTTAGAAAAAGAAAAGAAAAAGCACTAGATGCACTTTCTGTAGCCTTACCAGATGTTTTTAATCATAATCTTGAAACTATTCGTCGATTATATCCAGCTGTTCGGCCTGGCAGTGATTATGAAACTTCCTTACAATTAATAAAATCTTTTAAAGAACGCCATCCTCATATATTCACCAAATCAGGTATTATGCTCGGTTTGGGCGAAGAATTAGAAGAGGTTGAACTCGTTATGCATGACTTGCGGAAGCATTCTTGTGATTGGATTACCATTGGACAATATCTAAAACCTTCAGCGCATCATTATCCTGTGCAAAGATACGTAGGGTTAGATGAATTCGATTATCTAAAAAAAATAGCCCAGAAAATGGGCTTTAGTCATGTTGCGAGCGGGCCATTAGTCAGATCATCGTATCATGCAGAAGATTTTTCAAGAGGTTCTTACGCTATACACACAACATCCATACTCGATCATCCTGCGATTGAAAGAGTATGAGGCAATATTAAGCTTGTTGTTGAAGTTGATTAAGATAAGCTTGTTTGAGGTCCAATATTGGCCAGCTACGTGTTTGCGCGACTGTTCTCAAGCGAGGACAGGGGTTGGCGGCGACAGGAATATCAACGATTTCTAATAATGGTAAATCGTTGATAGAGTCTGAGTAAAAATATGTTGTTGTAAATTTATGGTCTTGTTTTGCTAGCCAACGATACAGTGAATGTACTTTTTCTTCTCGATATAATGCTTTACCATTAATAAATGGAGCAAATGCACCATGACTAGTTCGCTGGAGGCTTGTGCATAATACATGATGGACAGGGAAAAATTTTGCGGCAGGTTGAATTAAAAACTCATGTCCTGCTGATATAATGATAACTGTATGGCCTTGTTCATAGTGTGATGTAACTAATTCAATGCCTTGTGGTATGATAGCGTGTTTAAGCTCTGTCAGACTAAACTCTTCTTGTAAAGAGAGTTGTTCTTTTATTGACATATAAGATATTGGATTCATAGAGAATTGTACAACATCTTGAAAATCAAGAACACCAGTTTCATAAGCTAAACGAAAGGCTTCTTTTTTTTCAAAAAGAAGTTCATAAGGAATTAATCGTTTTTTAACAAGAAAAGACTGCCATAAAGATTCGGTATCTTGCATGGTAAGGGTGTCATCGAGATCAAAAATTGCTAAGATCAAAGTATAGCTCCGTGATTTTTTAAAAATTTAGCAGATTTTTTATAGAGAGGGTAGAGTGGAAGACAACAAAACCCACAATTTAAATATTATTGATAGTCAGGGTTATCGATTAAACATAGGTATTATTATTATTAATCAGGATAATAAGCTTCTTTGGGCTCAACGCTCTCGACAAAATGCTTGGCAATTCCCGCAAGGGGGTGTTCAGCAGGGTGAAAAGCTGTATCAAGCTTTATATCGAGAGTTGAAAGAAGAGCTAGGCTTAGAGCCTTCTGATGTCAAAATTGAGGCTAGTACCCCTGGATTCTTGCGTTATAGATTGCCAGCTGGATTAATACGTTATGATAACCACCCTTTATGTATAGGTCAGAAGCAGAAATGGTATTTGTTGCGGTTAATAAATCCTGATAATCATATTAATTTAGGGCTGTCAGATAAACCTGAGTTTGAACATTGGATGTGGGTACCCTATTGGTATCCTTTAAAGTACGTTATTTCTTTCAAAAAAGATGTTTATCGAAAAGCTCTGAATCATTTTGCAACAATTATTTTTCAGGGTAATGGACAATCTCCTCTTGATCCATTTATTGCTCAACCAATTCCTCGTCGAGTGTATCAAAAAAATACAGGTGATAGTGAACATTCATGATCAAAAATGATCGTCAATTATTAATATCTTTAGGGCTGCTAGCTATTTTATTTGCACTAGCCCTCTTAAACCAATATGCTGCTTTGAATGGCTGGGGACCACTTTTTATTAATGGAATGATGAAAAATCTGGTGTCTTGTATGGTCTTTGGGTTGGTTTTTGCTTTTGACGATTATATCTTGGAACGTTTTATCCCTATAGGCTATCTTTGCGCGGTTTTTCTACTCATTTGCGTCGAAGTCGGGGGCATCACTGTTAAAGGAGCAACACGCTGGATACAGATAGGACATTTGACGATGCAGCCTTCAGAACTTGCGAAGATCTTTACACCGTTGATGAGCGCACACACTATCTTTTTTTTGAAAAAACAGAGTCCTATCAAAATCTTTTTAGCGATTAGTCTGTTAAATATAGTTCCTGCCTTGTTAATTTTGAAACAACCTGATCTTGGATCGGCTATTTTATTATTAAGTGCAGGCATGTTTCCTTTGTTGCTAGCACAAATTCCTACAAGATTTTTTTTAATTATTGCTGGATTGATTTGTTGCGCAATGCCGCTTTCATGGCAGCATTTACATGCTTATCAAAAAGAAAGAGTATTAACATTACTGAATCCTGATCGAGATCCTTTAGGACAGGGTTATCATGTTCAGCAATCTAAAATTGCTATTGGTTCGGGCGGGTTGTTTGGAAAAGGATTTTGTTTTAACACCCAAGCTGGATATGATTTTTTACCAGAACATGATACAGATTTTGCTTTTGCTTTATTTGCTGAAGAATGGGGTTTTTTAGGATGTTTTTTAGTAATCGTATTGTTTTTATTATTGAAAATCCATGTTTTTGCCTTGATACTCAAAACAAAAAGTCATTATAGTCAATTGATTATGTTTGCATTAGTTGCGCCTATGTTCTTATTTGTTGTCATTAATATTAGTATGGTCACTGGATTGTTACCTGTTGTTGGCGTTCCCTTGCCATTTTTTAGCAGAGGTGGTACCCATTTATTAACGACAATGTTGAGTTTGGGTCTTGTTTTTTCTTTATATATCAAAGACAAAAATAATTATCGAGGCCGAGTCTAAGGGGGAAGTTGCTTGATACATCTTCGTTCATCACATACAACTTTTACGATAATGTTTAAATTCGGACATCGGAATGACATTCACTCCATGAGAGATGTTGATAAAAAGGAAATAAAAATCTTTTTAGCAATAAAGATCGATTGAACATGTCAAAAGCAATCGGAGCCCAGCATCGAGCGTGATTCATTGAGAGCGCTTGGCAAAACTGAACCATGAGTGCATTTTTTAAATATTGCTTTTTTTGAAATTGTTGTCCTAGACGCTCTGCTGAGATCGACTTATTTTCTTTAAGTAATTGCACCAGTGTTTCAGCATCAGCCAGACCAATATTCATCCCTTGTCCAGCCAAGGGGTGGAGGCTATGAGCAGCATCTCCAAAATAAATTTTATTATTATTAAAATAATGAGATGCGTGATAGCTTTTCAGCGGAAACAAATCACTAGTTGATTCAAGACTATGAATCTTGAGCGTACTGAATTCGAAGCATTTTTGAATGACAGAAAAAATTGCATCGTTATCTTTGGGAAGAAGAATTTTTTTATCTGATGAAGAGAAGATTAAAGCATGTTTTTTAGGACCTATAGGTAAAAACCCTAAAATATAAGGCCAATGAAATAACTGAAAAGCTTGATAATCACCTTCTTCAGTATTAAGAATGAATTGTCTTGCATAACCGACAGAAGTTTCTTTGACTTGATGAGATCTAAAAAAAGAGCTGCTACAAAACTCTATCGATGTTAAAGATGGCTGAGCATATTCCACAGAGCATATTTTATTAAGGTGTTGATATAAATCTGGCAAAAAAACAACAGAGCCCAACGAGCGTAGATCGAGAGACTCGCTTGTCAGTGTGAATCCATCGCACATGTTTATTGAGGCGTTAACATGCATTTTATCAAAATGTGTGCCAAGCTTAGATAGGCCTAAAAAATTAAGAGCTTGATGCCCTAGTGCTATATAAAGAGGAGGAGGTTGATAGTCATGATTATAGGGACTAAAGCGACATATTAATCCTATTTGTTGTAATTGATGCACTAATGCCAAATTAAGAAGATTCTTACCATGAAAAAATAAAGTCATCGTCATTCCATGAAAAGATGAAAGCGCTGTTATTGTGATCTATGAAAAGGATATTATACAACTTATACACTGTAAATTTAGATAATCACTATGTTTTTTTAGTGTATACGGTTAATATGGTAGAAGATAGTAGTTTTTTTACAAAGAGGTGTGCCTAAAGTGATATTCGATCCAGTGTGTTATGATATATTATCGCAGAACTTTCAAAAGCAGAGCCTTTTGCTTTCAGCTGCTGAAATTCATGGAATGATGCTCGGATATTTATCGACAAATCCGGAGCCTTGCTTTAAGACATGGACGTTATTAGTAGATGACCTTCTTTCATGGAATGACTTAGAAGTTGAAACACAAGACCAGCTTTCTAGATTATTCTTATCCGCTAACATGGAGCTTGTTCAGCGTATTTTAGATTTAACTATGGTGTTACCATCTCAGCAAGAATCGTTGTTAAGTCGAGTAATAGCAATGTCTGATTGGTGTCGAGGCTATTTATATGGCGTGGGTCTGTCTACTCCATCTAAAGTTTTATTTGAAAATAATCAGATTTGCGAACTTCTTAATGATATTACACAGTTTTCACAAGTTGAACTTGAAGTTGATCCCGTTGAAGAGTCACAATTAGCCTTCAATCACATTATTCATCATATTCAAATGAGTGTTCAAATTATTTATACTCAATGTCAGCAAGAATTAACGTCTAAAGTTGCTCAATAAATAATTTTGAAGGTTTATGTAATGGATTACATTCAACGCCAAAACAAACTCATCGAGAGTTTCGATCATGAAGTCGCCATTATCGTTTGTTCAGGAGACTTGAACTTGCGTAATGGCGATAGTTATTATCCATTCAGAGCACATTCAGATTTTTTGTATCTTACAGGAATAGCTGAACCTCAATCATCTCTTTTATTGTATAAAAAATCTGGACGTATTGTTAGAATATTAATTATTTTGGATCCGCCTTTCCAGAAGCGGTTATGGGATTCATCATGGCAATTAACAGTCAATTCTCCAGAACTGTCTTGCTATGATTATGTTTATAATTGGGGACATAAGAATGAACTTATGCATTTGGCGAAGATAATCACAGCACAAGATTTTTTTTATCATGAAGATCTTTGCGTTGACGCAAGTATTTTTTTCAAGACTATCCCCTTCGAAAAAAACAAGATTAAATCAGTCCTAGCTACATTACGCCTCATAAAATCAGAAAAAGAAATTGAGATTATGGATCAAGCTTGTGTTTTATCCTCTACAGTTTATAAAAAGATTTATGAAACCGATCCTGCTTTATGGACAACTGAAGCAGTTATAGAAGGTTTTTGGATTTATGAAGGGAAAAAACTCGGAGTATTGCATCAAGCTTATTCTCCTATTATTGCAGGGGGAGAACGTGCGTGTTGCTTGCATTATCAAAAAAATAACCATACGTTACTCAATGATACTATGGTTTTGATGGATGCTGGTTTTGAGTATCAACATTATGCCTCTGATATTACTAGGATGATTTTTTTAAAAAAACCATCGTTCATACAAGCAGCGCTCTATAATCTTTTGTTGGATATTCAATTGCACGCCATAGCGTTAATTAGACCAGGGATCACCATAGCGCAGATTCAACACGTTACTCAAGAAAAAATGGCTCAAGGCTTAAGGCAATTGCATATCTTTGAGGGCTCAATAGAGAAAATTATTAAAAATGATTTAGCTCAATGCTATATGCATGGCATAGGCCATCATTTAGGTCTAGATGTTCATGATTGCACTGGGTTAGGAGATTTAAAAACTCGTCCTCTTCAAGCAGGGATGATTATTACTGTTGAGCCGGGATTTTATTTCTCTCCGACTGTTTTTAAAGAACATTATTGTTCTGGGCTTGGGATGCGCATTGAAGATGACGTTTTAGTAGAAATTGATGGCTATAGAGTGTTAAGTAGTGCTCCTAAAAACTTAGAAGCTATATGCTATGGACGCTGATTACGCTGTTATTGGAGGGGGGTTAATTGGGCTTATCACAGCTCAAAGCCTTGCCTTCCATGGTAAAAAAGTGCTTCTCTTTAAAGAAGATCATTCAACGATTCAAGACAAGCGTGCTTATGGATTAACTTATGGTTCTTTACGGCGTCTTGACTATTTAGGACTCTCGTTACCATTAACAACCAAAATAGAGTCTTTATCATTGTACTTTAATCAATATAAAAGTCATGAAATCAATGCAACGGCCATGAATATCCCTTATTTAGGTGCCAACATATTACATAGTGTGATTAATGACTCTTTTCTGACACAACTCTCTCCTGCTATAACAATCGTTCATGAAAAAGTTTTTGGTTTAACACTCGATCAACATTGGTCTATCTGTACTTCTTTGAACAACACTTATCATGTTGATTATATTGCAGGATCTGATGGATCAGAGTCTTTAGTTCGTCGCATCACCTCCCCTTTATTAGCCTATGAATATACTTTCCCGCAAACCGCACTTGTTTTTCATTTGACTCATTCAGAAGAAAAAAGTGCAGAGAAAGCATATCAAATTAGCCTCGATAATTTTCTTATAGGTCTTTTACCTCTGAATCAAAAGCAGAGCTATTTCGTGATGACTGGTCCGCACCAAGATATTGCAGCGCTCAAAAATAAAATTGAATTAGAAGATCATCTTCCACATTTCTTTCAAAAAAATAAAATAATCCATGATCTTTTATCAAAGGCAATCATTGAGATCGTTGCAGGTCCCTATCCTTTAAAAAGCTATCATGTCAAACAACAAATTAATCGACGATCATTTTTAATAGGATTAGCAGCCAAGTCATTTCATCCTGCAGCAGCAATGGGATTAAATCAAAGTATTTATGAAATATCTTTAATAAATCAAATGATTAATCGCCAAAAAGATAAGAAGGAACTTATTTGGGGATCTCAATTTGAGCGTAATATTGCGTTTAAAGCTCAATCCATACGGTATCTTACTGCAGCACTAGCGTTTCCCTGGACACGGTCATTGTTAAGCATAGCCCCTTTTTCAACCGATTATATTATAAAGCATCTTTCTAATTTTTTAGCTTAACGTTCATACAATGCTAAACTATAAACAAAGATTTTAATGATTGTAGTTTATATGGCGCAACTCAATTTATTCGGCATGATCCATACTTTACAGGCGGCAGATGGTAATGAGCAGGAGCTTCTTGGATCGATTGCGATTATTGAACAAAAACTCCAAGAGATGAGTGCAGTGTTAACAAATAATCGCGATAGAAATTATACTTTATTATTATTGAAGTTAGCGCAAGATCATTATCGTTTGCTTCATCATAAAGAAAATATCTCGATAGACACACTAGAATTTAAAAATCTATATGATAGAATCGAACTCAGTTTGGCGAAAAGCCGAGAATATATTTGATATTAGGTTTGTGATTCAGTCAGAATAGCGATTTTTGAGCCGATGTTATACGGACAGGGAATCTAATCTTTCTTTGGTGTGCAAGCCGGCCTTTGAGCAGGAAGCCTAAAAAAGAAACTGTGATGCCCACTTGAGCTTCAGGGTTCAAAGTCTCTTCCTTTTCTGGCTGAATCCTTTTTTATTTTTTATGAGACTCGTGTAATACAAGACCAATTGTCGCGGGAATAATCAACGATGCCCCAATCCATGTTGAAATTTTAGGAATTTCTTGAAAAATTAAATAACCAGCACATGCAGATAAAATTAACTCAACATAACGAAAGGGTGCTGTGGCTGAAGCATCAACACGCTCAAAAGCTTTTAAGATAAAATACAATATTGCGTTTGCACCAATTCCTAATAAAACAGTGAGTCCAAGCTCATATATCGTGGGTGTGATCCATTGAAAAGCAGTAGGAACGCTTCCAATCATTGCAGTAAACAACGCTGTATAAAATAACATAGCGATGGTAGACTCTTTTGTTGCGTATATTTTATTTAAAATATCGCAGCAAGAAAATAAAAGTGCTGAGCAAAGAAGAACTAAGGACTGAGGATTAAAGTCAGCATTGCCCAAGCCCGTTACAAGTAAAACACCGCTAAATCCGATTAAAGTTGCAATCCAGCGATATTGATCAACTTGCTCATTAAGAATAAGACGTGCTAAAAGTAAAGTAAAAATGGGAATAGTAAAATTAATCACAATAGCATCTGTTAATGGTATGAGCGTTAATCCTAGCCCCCAAATAGCCATCCCAGTAAAAAGCAGAGCTCCCCTGAAGAAATGAACTTTCACATGATGCGTTTTTAAAGATTTTTTAAAGGTAAAAGCAAAAATAGCTAAGCTTAACGTTCCAAATAAAAAGCGTAAAAATGTAATTTCAACGGCAGGTAGGCGTTGACCAAGCAATTTAAATAAAACATCATTCATTGTTGAAATAAGAAGTGATATGCAAAAATAGGATAACCCCATAAGCTGACTAGACAATTTTAATCCTAATAACCAAAGAGCCTATAATTTCATAGTTAATTATTCTTTTCAAT
>RFNU01000231.1 GCA_009927065.1 bacterium
TACTTTTCTATTAATATCATTAATTTTTTTTACGTTTTCTTTAAACTCTAAAAGTGCAGGACCTTTTAAAGCACCCCCTCTGGGCACAATAACTTTTAGTGGATCAACGGCTACATCATTAAGATGATATTCATAATGCAAGTGGGGACCTGTCGCTAAACCAGTCATGCCTACATAACCAATAGTCTGCCCCTGTTTCACCGAAACAGATTTTCGCATCTGCTTAACAAAACTATCAAGATGGGCATACAGGGTTTTTACTTTTTGACCCGGAGCAATCTCTCCGTGATTAATCTCCAAAACATTTCCATACCCTCCTTTAGTGCCTACAAAAGAAACGACTCCATCTGCAACAGCTTTAACGGGAGTGCCTTTCTTCGCTGCAAAATCAATTCCTTTGTGAGCTCGCACGATCCCCAATACCGGATGATGTCGCGCTTGAGAGAAATGTGAGCTTATATATGACGACTCAACAGGTTTATCTAAAAATGTCTTTTTAAATGAATAACCATCTTTATCAAAGTAATTGTCTCCATTATAAGGAAAATAATATCCAGTAAATGATTTTTTGGGATTATCAAAGGAAAATCGATAAAGCTCTACTTTGCCTTTCAGATCGAGGCTGTAAAGAAGTGTTAGCCTTGTCCCTTCTCTAACATCTTTTTTAAAATCAATCCTCGGTGATAGTATTTCAGTAACAAGTTGAATCAGTTTACTCGGCGCACCTATCTCACTTAAATCCTTAAAAAGCCCTTTCTTTAATAAAATATCAATTTTTTTGTAAGTTATTTGAGGAATAATAGCTAATCGATCACTTAATGCACTGACATTATTTCCTTGAATGTAGAACTCTTCTTTACTAGTCTCTAAAATAAATTGGGTAATTTCATTATCGTTAAAAACAAAACTTATTTTGTCATTTGGTTGCAGCTCACTTAACAATTTATAACATTTTGATTTTTTATCAAATATTGAAGAGCGTAGTTGAGGATCTAATATCAGCTTATGTTCTTTAATAATACTCATAAATGCTTGATTGGGAGAGACTACACACTCTTTAATGTGCATTTGATTGTTCAAATTAAGGTCCCACAAAGATAAAGGCTCTTTTTTATAAGGAGCTAACTTTGTTGTCAGCAATATAATTGAGGATGGATTAGTCTCTTTAAAAACAGAAAATACTTCCGCCAGTAAACCAAATAAAATATACAATCCTAATATAACGAGGATCGCTCTTTTTAGATGACTGGCATAAAAATCAAAAACAATCATATCAATCGATCCTTATAAAGCAATCTAAGCTTCTCCATTCAAAATAGCACCAGATCTAAACTAAAAATACGCTAGAAAATTTCTTTTAGTTTAAACAAGAAGCGGGTTTATCAAATTGCTTTTTATTCATTTTTTAATGAAAAGGACTGTCCACAACCACAAGTTGTTTTGACATGGTGATTATGCACTATAAATCGCTGCCCCATTAAATCTTTTTGATAATCTAAGGTGGATCCATTCAAATAATTAAAGGATATAGGATCTATGATAATCTCTATTTTCTTATCTTCATTATAATGAGGAAATATCTTATCATCATCTTGCTTGCTTGCTTCGAGCTCAAAACCATATTGGAACCCTGAGCAGCCTCCACCAATAATATAAACACGAAGATGGTGTTTATCGGGATGTAATTCCAATAATTGGATTACTCGATCGAAAGAGGCTTGAGTCATGTTCATATACAGAAATCAAAAAATTATTTTTAGTCAATTTACCAAGTTTAATTTCCAACTACAACTGTCTTGTTATTCCGCGTGAAAAACACAATAATTTCATATCCCAAAATCATTGGAACTGCAAAAAAACATTGTGCTAATACATCCGGAGGGGTTAAAAACATCCCTATTATAAAACTGCTCAAGTAAACTACACCTCGTTGTTTTCTCAAAAAGTCTCTATTAACAACGTTCCATTCTAAAAGAAAATACAATATAAATGGCCAGAGAGATAAGACTAAAAAAGCCTCCTGCAGCAATAATGTAAAATCAACTAAAGATTTTAAATCAACATACGCCTCAACGATAGAATTATTAAACGACGTAAAAAAACTTAATGTCAGCGGCATAATGAAACATAAAGACAAGATTTGAAAAAAAATCACGGTCATTAAAAGTAGCAAGAATATAATCATTATTCTAAATTTTTCTTGCGGATAAAGTGCCGGCTTGATATACATCCAACTTTGATAAAACAAATAAGGACTTGTTATGACGAAGGAAAAAAACAAACTCAATTTTAATGTTAATGAAAATGGCTGATATAACGATGTTGATATAATTTTTATATCAGGAGCGTATTGATATAAAAATAAAAAAACAAGTTTCCATACAGATTGATAAAAATATAAAAGAATAACGTTGACTACAAGAAAAGCAAAAAGCCATTTTAAAAGAAGATTTCTTAAAATAGACCACTGCCGCGGATTAACCTCAAGAACTTTCATATTTACTCTCTTTTTAATTTTTTTATGCTTTACCTTATCTTTGAGTTTTGACCTCCATTTAAAAGGTTTGCTTACTTGCCCAGTCTTTTTTGAATCTTATCGATCTTTATAAAAAATGAATTTGGTATCCCTCAAAAATTATATTGCTACTCCAATAAACATAAGCTCGAATTGATCGTATTGCTGTGATTTAATAATTCAATTGGAAATATCGTCAACAATATTGAATTTTTATGATTGATATACTAAAAAACTGCGCATAATGAGCAGCAACTCAGCTCAAGAATCTACTAGCTTTTTATCAAAAAACATAAATTTTCATCATGCTGATGCTTTTTTATTTTGAATATCAACAAAAATTAATTTTTTAAATTATTATCTTGAATCTTTTTTGAAGATTTTTCTTCTAATTGTTCTAATCCCTGCTTAAATTCGGCTAATGCTTCACCCAAGTCTTTTGCAATAGATTTTAATTTTGATGGGCCAAAAAATATTAGTCCAACAAATCCAATCATCAGTAAAGACCCTAAACTAACTCCAGAAAATCCCATAAAAACATCCTTGTTTAAGCTAAATATTGTAATAAATGTGCATGTAAATGAAAAATTTCTTGCCCACTTTCGATTCCATTATTAAATTGCACTTTATAATGATTAAGATTTAATCTTTTTGCAGCCTTGTTAATTGCAAGCATGTATTCACCAAGCCAAGTAGAGTCTTGAGCCGTTAAATCGCTTAACTGACTGATATGCATTTTAGGAATAACTAAAACATGTAATGGTGCTTTAGGATGTATATCATGAAAGGCTAGAAAATGATCATCGCTCCATGCTATTTGAGCAGGTAAAGATCCTTGTGCAATTTTACAAAAAATACAATTCTCATTCATCATTAAATCTCTTTGTGTCTGTTTTTTATAATCAATATTACAATAACATGAAGAGCTATTATCATAATATATTCTTCAAAAGAACGATAACTCCCCATTACGTATAAAGAAGTGTTGAATAAAATAGAGATCCAATATAATCCATCAATAAATAACCATGCAGAATATTGATATCTTTTTTTTAATTTATTGAGAGTTTCTAAAGAATGATCCTGATTGAACTTCTCTAGCAATAACGGTAGTCTTGTCCACGTTTTTCTCAGCTCTCCGACCAATCCAAATTTCATACGTACAGCATTTTTAACATACGGATATATTGCAGTCCAAAGATCTAACTCAGGACATAAACGACGACTTAAGCCTTCAACAGCAAGTATTGTTTTCTGTAGTAAAATCAACTGTGGCTGAATAATAATTTTATGCTGCTGGGCTACTTTAATGAGCTTCAAAAAAGTTTCACCGACACTAATATCTTTAAGAGGCCGCTGAAATATTGGCTCGCATACTGCACGAATACTGAACTCAAAATGACTTAAAGAAATATTGGGTTGAACCCACCCTGATTGAAGATGCAGTAAAGCTACTTTGCGGTAATCTTGTTCGAAAAATGCTAGAAGATTTTCAGCTAAATAACGCTGATCTTTATCTGATAGAGTGCCTATTATTCCAAAATCAACAAAAATATACCTTGGTTCCGAAAGAGTATCAAGATCAATAAATATATTTCCAGGATGCATATCAGCATGAAAAAAAGAATGCTCAAAAACTTGTTTTAAAAAAATCAAAAAAATGTTTTGAGAGAGCAGTTTTTGATGGCTATCAGAGAGTGGATTTGAGAAAATTTGTTTAACGCTTAACCCTGACACCTCTTCCATGACTAACAACTCAGTGCAGGTATAATCCCAATATATTTTTGGAATATACAATATTTTTTGCTCTTGAAAATTTCTCTTCATTTGCGATGCATTTGCTGCTTCTCTAATAAAATCGCTTTCGGCTAAAAGAGCTTCTTCAAACTCTTGAACAACAGCCATTAAACGTGACCGAGCAAATATGACTGCGTAAGAAAAAATATAAACTAATCCCTTCAGAATAAAAATATCTTTTTTTAGTATTTTTAAAAGATTAGGCCTTCTGATTTTTAAAATGACTCGATCAACGCCTTTTAATATCCCGGAATAAACTTGTGCTACTGAAGCGGCTGCTATTGGCTGTTCTGATATAAAACTAAAATCATCGAATTTTTCTTTCAAAACTCTCTTACAAATTTTAAGAGCCTCCTCAGAGGGAAAAGGGTTAACATTATCTTGTAATAATGCAAGTTCATCAGCAAGCTGTAAAGAAAGTAAATCTTTTCGTGTAGAAAGTAATTGTCCAAATTTAATAAAAATTGGTCCCATTTTTTCTAAAGCTATTCTTAATCGCTCTTCTTTTGTTCGATAAGAAGCTGGTATTAATGCCCAAGGAGCAATAAGAAATAGCGGATAAAAGAAAAATTGATACCGAAGTGGCGCCCAAGCATAAAGACGATAACGTAGAAAAGTAGTTAGCAAGAATAAAAAACGAAACATTATAATTACAGCTCCTTTTTCATGAGAACTAATCGATTAAATCGCTGTTCAAGACGCTCTATTTGATAATAAAGAGCAAAAATCCGTTTTTCATGTTCCTGAAATAAACTCCAGTTAAGCAAGAAAGATTCTTTTTTACAATAAGTCTTGATTTGTTCATCTAATAAACTCAAAACAGATTGTACTAAGGAAAGGTGAGGGGTGGTGATTTTTTTTTCTATCATTAAAACTGCTTTATAAAAATCATTTTGCATGATTTTAAGTTGGTGAATATCGCCTGATATTTCAATAGATGCACGAGCGCCTTTATAGTAAATGAATTCTATCCACTGCGCGAGCGTCCCCTTCAAAAAAATATCGGGACTGGAGGATAAGTTATAAGGATGTATTTTATTTTGATGAATCGAAAATTTTATTAGCTGAAAAGGCGCGATCTCTACACCGAGCACAATCCCTTCTAAATCATTATCAAAAATAATTGGCTGGAGGGCTCTTGCTATAATAGCTATAATATCATTTACTACATACACTGATATATTCTCCTTAAACATCGGCTACAAAGAGCTTTTATCTGCTTTACCTTGATAGCAACAAACTATGCCGTTTGTATAATTTTGACTGACAATGTCAACAAAGCCGACCTCTTGTAACGCTCTAATGCATTTATCTTGATCCCAAAAAACAGCAATTGAATCTGCTAAGTATTGATAACTTGATGTATCATTAAATAAAAATTTCCCTATAACAGGTAAACAATGATCTCGGTAAAAATTGTATGCTTGATCAAAAGGGGGCTGTACTTTTGCAAACTCTAATAAATAAAAATGGCCTTCTGGCTTTAAAACCCTATAAATTTCTCTGAGACATTGCATACGATCTGCAACATTTCTAAAACCAAACGACAAGGTTAGAACAGAGATGGAATTATCAGGAATAAGGGTTAAATTTTCTCCGAAAGCACAAAGAAAATTGATTTCTATTTGAGGTTTTTTTTTGTAAAGTTGCAGTTTTGCTGTGCGCATTTGCGCAACAAAAAGCATTTCTTTATTAGGATCAACTGCATAAATTTTGCTCGGTTCTGTTTTAGAAGCTAATTTTAAAAATATATCTCCACTGCCACAAGCTAAATCTAATACTATATCTCCAGCAGCGACTTTAACAGACTCTATGAACTTGTTTTTCCAATAACGATGTAGCCCCAAAGAAAGAAAGTCGTTCATTTTATCATAATATGGAGCCACCTTACTGAAAATAGCCGAGACTCGCTCTTGTTTATCCTGGTAAGAAACGCTTTCATATCCAAAATCAGTCTGGTTGTTCAAAGTGTAGTCCAGTTTTCATGAATTACTTATCAGTATATCGAATTATTACTGATTTGCCTCCGCCAGTAAATGGCTAACTTAATGTTAGTGAGTACTGCCGTAAATCCATGTTAAACAAAATAAACATGTTTTGCCAAAATAACACGACATTAACTACTTTTTTCTTGCTTTAAGATGATCACTCAGCTGCTAAGTGCTGGCGAAATTAGTAAAAATTTCTTATAACTAATACTTGCAGAAATACTTGCTATCGAAAAATAGTTTCATCGATAACAAGTATTGTCATTTTAAAGCACGAACTGATAAAGATCTTCTGATTTTAACAAAGCATTTAATTGACGATTAACAAATTCTTCTGTTACAACAACTTCTGATTGATTTTCTGTTGCATCATAAAAAACATCTTCTAGTAATCGCTCCATGACTGTATGTAATCTACGAGCCCCTATATTTTCAGTGCGCTCATTCACTTCACAAGCTATTTCAGCTATACGGCGAATTCCTTCACTTGTAAAAGTTAACTGTATTTTTTCTATCTTTAAAAGAGCCTGATATTGAGCAATTAATGAAGCATCTGTTACTGACAAAATTGAAATAAAATCATTTACTGTTAACGAGGTTAGTTCAACTCTAACAGGTAAACGACCTTGTAATTCTGGTATCAAATCAGAAGGTTTACTTAACTGAAAAGCACCAGAAGTAATAAATAAGATATGATTTGTTTGAATCGTTCCGTAGCGAGTGGAAACAGCACAACCTTCTATCAAGGGTAAGAGATCTCTTTGTACACCTTCTCTAGAAACATCTGAGCCGAATCCTTGTTGACGCTGACACACTTTATCGATCTCATCAATAAAAACTATACCTTGATCCTCAACACATTTTATCGCTAAAGCTTTAATATCATCTTCATCAACTAATCGAGCAACCTCCTCATCTTTTATGATTTTAAATGCATCAGCAATTCTAACTGTTTTTTTTCTTTTACGATCACCCCCAATAGATTGAAAGACACTATGAATCTGTGATGTCATTTCTTCCATTCCTGGTGGAGCCATAATTTCTAAATCAACAATAGGCTGTGCAACTTCAATTTCAATCTCTTCTTTATCAAACTGACCATTTAGTATTTGCTCTGCCAATACATCGCGATTAGATGATAGAGTCTCTATTTGGTCGGATTGATTTAAAATTTTATCAATGATTATATCTAGAGCTGCTTGCTGCGCGATAACACTAACGCGCTTAGTTGATTTCTCTTTTAATTCCTTAAAAAACTTATCTATTAAATCTCTAATAATAGATTCAACATCACGACCAACATAACCTACTTCAGTAAATTTTGTTGCTTCGACTTTAATAAAAGGTGCTTCAATAAGATGCGCTAGACGGCGTACAATTTCTGTTTTACCAACACCTGTGGGTCCGATCATTAAAATATTTTTAGGTGTTATTTCTTGTTGAATTGGCCCCTCTACAAATTTACGAATAGCACGATGGCGTAACGCAATTGCAACTTTCTTCTTGGCTTCTTGCTGCCCAACAACATATCTATCAAGTTGTTCAACAATTTGTCGCGGCGTCATGATATTTTCGTCATGTGAAGCTAGTTTTGGACTTAACATGTTATCTTTCCTAAATATCTAAACATTCAAAAACATGATTTGTATTAGTATAAACACAAATCGAACTTGCAATTTTTAGAGACTCTGCAGCAATGGTTAAAGCATCTAATTGAGTGTGATTTAATAACGCTACGGCTGCTGCTTGCGCATATGATCCGCCAGAACCAATCGCAATCAATCCCTGTTCTGGCTCAATAACATCCCCGTTACCTGTTAGAATCAAGGATGTTTCTTTATCAGCGATTGCAAGAAGAGCTTCTAGTCGGCGCAAGACCTTATCTGTACGCCAATCTTTAGCAAGCTCAACAGCACTGCGCAACAAATGTCCTTGATGCTTTTGCAATTTAGACTCAAATCGCTCAAAAAGAGTAAAAGCATCTGCTGTGCCACCAGCAAAACCAGCTATCACCTTATCATGAAAGATGCGTCGAACCTTGCGGGCATTTCCTTTCAATATAGTATGCCCCATAGAAACTTGTCCGTCTCCACCAATGACTACTTGGTTTCCCCGACGCACACATACTATAGTTGTACCTTCATATTGCTGCATAATGCTCTACCTCTTTAATCTTTTTGAGAACGCTTTCTTTCAACTTCAGTTAAATATTTTTTTCTTAAACGAATAGAAACTGGTGTGATTTCAACTAATTCATCATCATTGATCGTTTCTAGAGCAATCTCTAAAGTCATTCTTTTGGGCGGTGTTAAGATAATATTTTCATCAGTACCAGAAGCACGCATATTGGTCAGTTGTTTACCCTTAGTAACATTTACAACTAAATCATTATTGCGCGAATGAATACCAACGATCATGCCCTCATAAACTTTGGTTTGAGGATCAACTAACATTTGGCCTCGTTCTTGCAAATTAAACAAAGAATAACCAGTAGCTTCACCAGCGCACATAGAGATCATCGCACCTTGAGAACGGCCAGAGACTTTCAACGAATCTAAATAAGGTCTGTATTCAATAAAGACGTGAGACATGATTCCTTGACCAGAAGTTAACATCAGAAATTGATAATGAAACCCAATTAACCCGCGCGATGGAATTTCAAAACTCATTTTACAACGATCTTGCTGTGTATTTTCCATATCTTTAACGAGACCCTTGCGACGACCCAGCTCTTCCAGAACAGTCCCTTGTAAGGTGAGTGGTACATCAACAATAAGCAATTCGACTGGCTCATAGATCTGATCATTAATTTTTTTCAATATAACTTCAGGACGTCCAACAGCCATTTCAAATCCTTCTCGACGCATCGTCTCGAGCAAGATAGAAAGATGCAGCTCCCCGCGACCTTTTAAGATAAACTTATCAGCAGTCTCACCTTCTGCAAGTTTCAAGGCAACATTGATCTTAGCTTCATGCTCTAAACGCTCACGAATTTGTCGAGTAGTTAATAGCTTGCCTTCTTTACCAACAAAAGGTGAATCATTAACCTGCATGACCATGCTAACAGTGGGTTCATCGATTTTTAAAGCAGGATATGGGGTAAGATCAGCAGGATCTGTGACTGTTGTGGAAACATTAAGGTCATTTGAGCCACTGATAGCTATAATGTCTCCAGCAGAGCCCTCTTGAATTTCAACGCGATCCAAACCTACTGCTCTATAAATACCTGAGATTTTAGTCTGAATTTTTTGTCCTTCCGGCGTCAGCAAGGCAACGACTTGATTGCGAACCACTTTACCTCGCTGCACACGCCCAATACCTAAAGTACCAACGTATGGTGAATAATCTAACGTTGTAATTTGCATTTTAAAAGGCTGTTCAGGTTCAACAGCGGGTGGTTTGACATGGCTAATAATAAAGTCAAGCAATGGATTCATGTTGAGGTGTTCATGCTCAAGATGAGTAACCGCCCAACCTTCTAGTGCTGAAGTGTAAATGATGGGGAAGTCTAGCTGTTGATCAGTTGCTCCTAAGGAATCAAATAATTCGAAAACCTGATCCATCACTTTCTCGGGATCCGCGCCTGGTCTATCAATTTTATTAATAACGACAATAGGGTTGAGTCCACATGCAAACGCTTTTTGTGTAACAAAACGTGTTTGAGGCATTGGGCCGTCAACAGCATCAACAACTAGTAATACAGAATCAACCATTGTTAAAACACGCTCAACCTCACCGCCAAAATCAGCATGGCCTGGGGTGTCTACAATATTAATAGCATAATCC
>RFNU01000236.1 GCA_009927065.1 bacterium
CAGCACAGTGTTGCTGTCGCCTAATCGGAAGCCCGCTCATTCATGGGCGGGTAGTTCACAGCTATACTTCTTTACAGAGTATTAATTATTGTGAGGGCTGAACTATGCCTTTAAGTGTTGCTTATAAAGAATGGATATTAAGCGATTTTTTAATCTGCGAATTTTTAAAAAAAGAAGAACATGTTCAATGGATTGCAGTGTTAATACAGTTGAGTTCAGCTCTTGATGGTTGCAAAGAGCAATCAGTCACTCTTTATGGCTTAACAGAGATTTTTACTCCAACATCTTTTCATTTTGGACAAGGAGCCATAGCTGATTTAGCTTTATCAAAATGTGAGATCTTATCCGATCCCAGTATCATGGGTATTACTGAAGAGACGTTAAGCGATTTTATTGAGTTGATGCGTGAATTAATGTTGGAAGAAATAAGTCGATTACAACAGGATGCGCAAGAAGATTATATGAGCCGTAATCAATTAGCGTTTATGCTCAAAGAGTTTTTCCAGCGTACGAGCGAATCTCGGTCTGTAACGTACGCGTATCCTTTTCAAAAGTTAAATGATTTAGGGCCAAAATTTAAAGAACTGATGCAAAAAGATCAAGGTAGCGCTATAGCATTAATTGATTTTACTCTTAATCTCATAAGAGCTATTGATCCGCAAATTACGATCATGATGTTAGATCATTTCATCAATAAGCTCAATAAGGGTATATGTCAAAGATATCACGATGTAAAAACCACACAGCTTCAAGCACAGCCCCAAAAAATATTATCTAATTTTGTTCTTCCATGGATGTTGCCATTAAAACAGAGGATTATTCGGCTGCAAGATGAAGATCAACAACTCGCTTTTCAGTGTGTTATTGAACGTTTAGATCCTTGTAGTAGCGAACAAGCTCTCAATGGAGAAGAAGATGATGCATCCCAAGAAACTGTTTTTTTTCAATTCGATTTAACTCGATTTGATCAGGTTATTGATCATGATTTTGTTCCTGATGTTAATGCGTTCAAAAGGCAAGAGGCCTATGATAATCAATTGGTAGATCTTCATAGCCATTCTCAAACATTATCAACTATTGTAGAAGATCTTGATGAAAATGGTGAACAGATTGAACAGCAAGAGCCGATTCTCATTGATGAACATGACATGAATCTGAGATCATCAAATTCTCAGGTGTCTTTCATCAACGAATTCTGTCTGCCATCATTAGAACTCCCTGGTCATGATGAAGAAATAGACTCCATCGATTCTTTTGAGTTAGCACGCAGAGAAGATGCGTATAAATTCAAACGATTTCTAGGTTTATCGCGTATTCGTTTAGCATTAGAAGAATCAAGATTATCATGGTGTGAATTACCAGAAATAGATCATTATGTTATGAATTTATGGATCTTCGTCGATAATAGAGGTTATGATCATAACAATGGAGAGGCTCATTATTTTAGGCAGAAAATGTTTTCATTAATGAGCAACTTAGCTGAGTGTCAACGACCTCATTTATTAGCATTACTTCGCGAACATATTCATGTCTTAGGATCTGATCAACAATCCCTTTTGCATGAATATATTAAAAATCAAGAAAGACCTTCTCTAACAATCATCAACACTTTGATTGAGTTAGGAGTTGATATTAATCATCAAGATAATATAGGCAATACTGTCTACCATGCTCTTGCGATTTATGCCAATAAGAATGATGTTTTTTATGATCAAACTGTAGCTATTTTTAATCTCTTGATTGAGCATTGCCCACAAGCATTAAGCTACGCCAATAAAAAAGGAAAGACATGTTTAGATTTAGTGGTTGAATACAATACAGCGGTTTTAATGCCGTGTTTAGAAAAGTATATTAATATCAGACACAATTCTCAGTCTGTATCAACACTGTTGTATGCATTAAGATTCGAAGCTTTTGATATTGCTCATGATTTAATTGATGACAATAATTATGATAAGGATATTGAATTTCAAGCATTAGAGTTAGCATGGAACAATGGCTGGACAAGTATTGGGATGAAACTACTGAGATCAATCCATCCTGATCGGATTCAAGAGATAACGTTGAGTTATGGTGGCACGTTATTACACGCTGCTGTCTACTCTGATGAATGTGACACTGATATGATTAATGAACTGATTGAAATGAGATTAGATCTGAATGCGTTAGATAATGAGGGTAAAACATTCGCTGCTTACGCTCTGGATAAAGCTAAGCTCTATCCTATTTTTATACCGTGTGCGATTGAAATTTTAACCTATGCCAGTTTCCGCGATAGACGTATCCTTCACTCTCGTGATCAGTATGGCAAAAACTGTTTTGATTTAATTATGACTTATGATTTACATGATGTTATCGATCCATTATGTGCTTTTTACAATTTATCGCAGATCTATTCTTTTGAGTTAATCGCTGAACATTTAGAAAAGAGCAATAAGGTTATTTGCACATTAATTGAAAAAGGCTTTTTTCCTCATGATCGTAAAAGAGAGCTTTTTGAGTTAATGCTTCAAGTAAAATCAATTGAGCCTATGATAGCATTAATAGAACATTGCACGGTTTTTGAGTTAGAAGCCATTTATTTGATAACAGGTGATACGTTATTGCATTTTGCTATTTTATCGAAACACCCGGATCTTTTTAAGACTTTATTATTCAAAGGTCTCGATCCTTTCAAATTCAATTCTTATCGAGCTTTTCATCAAATCAATATGAATGCTTGTCAGTTACTAGAAGATCAAGTTTCTGTTGAATCCTTAGAGTTACGTATGATGAACGATCAATTGAAAGAGTATCTTTATCATCATAATGAATTTATAAAATCATTCTTAATCAAAGATGCTATGAAACAAGGCCACATCAAATGGGCTGATATTATTGCAGTCCCTAAAAAAACACAGGATTTATGGCTAAAGATTTTTTCCTCTCCAAGATTAGCAGAGACAAAGGAATTAGATTGGCATCATTTACTGCTTACACTAGTCTTCAATCATCATTATCTTTTATTACGTATCCTGATGCATATTCCCAATATCAATTTGAATGCAACTGACAAACATCAACAAACAGTAGTGCATAAGTATGTTAACGCTCATCCACGATTCGCAATGATTGAGCTTTTACTGGAAATGGGCTTTGATTTTTCTCTTAAAGATGCGGCGGGTCAAACAGCACTGCATCTTTTACTTGATAAATTTTACAATGATAACGGTGAGCAATTAGAAGCAGTCATGGTTTTTGATCATATTATTCATCAAAGAAGATCAGTCTTGTTGGTGAAAAATGCTTTAGGTCAGACACCAATTGACTTAATTATTGAATTTGATTTAGCGATGTTTATTTACGCTATAAGAGTGATGTATGAGTGGCATGCAACGATAGGAGATTATTCTACGACATTAGATAAAGCATTAGAAAATCAATCCCATATGATTTCTAGTCAATTGATTGATTTAAAGTTATTTGATATTGATCATGCTCAGAGATATTTAATCTTAGCGTTAAAAAATAAGATGATTAAACAGGCTATTGAGTTGTTAAAATATATCGATAATACCCAACTTGATGAACTCTCTGTAGAGGGTGAAAATAGCCTTATCGTCTATAGTGTTAACATTCATTCGTTTGAGTTGTTTCAAGCTTGTTTACAAAGAGGTCTTAAGATTGAGTTTGAAATTCATTCACTGACTGATGAACAACTTTTTGAGCACTGTCAAAGTCTCTTTGGTGTCACTCAGCAAGCCTTATGCTTTAGTACGCAGTCTGTTTGTCTGCAAAAATCAGATTCTGTCCTCTTTAAAGAAAAAAGCGTTAATAGATTATAGGATATATCATAATAAAATCTCTTGGTTTTTTTAATATTTTATATTTTATAAAAAAACATCTTCTATGAATAATAATGTTTTTATAAAAAAACTTTTATTATTCAACAAAAATATTTATTTTTTTAATAAATTATCCTATCGAAAATTACGAAGATATACACTTCGCTTATCCCTTTTTTAGCTATAAAAATATAAAGGCCTTTGCTAAGATGCTGTGTTTATTATTCGTATGAGTAACAGGCACGCTTCTTCATTGTACTCATAGTCTTTAAGGCTTAAATATTGGGATCAATTTAAAGTTAGCGAATAAGAATAAGGAGGTTGCGAGAAGAGGGCGGCTAATACAAGCTGTGCGCTATCCCCACTCAAAATTTTTGAGTTTTCTCGCGTAATCTGTATGAGGGAATTTTTAGCACCAAGGTTATATTTCTTTATTTCATATAATACGTTGAAAAAAAATTTGATTCATTTTGCTGAACAACTTGGCTGTATTATTGAAGATGGTTTTAGTCAACAGACGTTCGATCCTAACGGCTTTGCTCTGATTGATGATAACGTCAATCCTGACTTGATTCATCGTTTAGCGAATAAGATATCTATTTTAGCGTTCAGCGAGACATTGATAACACCATTGGCTGTGCATCATTTAAATCCAACATTATCATTAACAACATTCAAAAAAGTTATCTTTGGATTGTTACCTTCGATGGAACAAAACGGGATTCATGATATCTTGATAGGTCAATCATCATGTTGGCAAATAATGCTCGAACATATTGAGCTCGCTTCAAAAAAAGATTGTACTGTTGTTATTCAAGGAGAGTCAGGAACAGGGAAGGAAATTGTTGCTAAAACCATACATCAGTTATCATCACGCTCAAAACAGCCTTTTGTTCCTGTGAATTGCGGGGCTATTCCTGCTGATTTAGTAGAGAGTGAACTGTTTGGTCATGAAAAAGGATCGTTTACTGGTGCAGTTGCATCACGTGCTGGTAAATTTGAAGCTGTGACAACAGGAACACTCTTTCTCGATGAAATCGGTGATATGCCGATGAGCATGCAAGTCAAGCTTCTGAGAGTTTTACAAGAAAAAAAGTTTGAACGAGTGGGTTCTAATAAATTTATAGGATTTCAAGGACGCTTAATTAGTGCAACGCACCAGATTCTTTCTCGTTTAGTCGAGCAGAAACTTTTTCGAGAAGATTTGTTTTATCGTTTGAATGTGTTACCTATTTATGTACCACCCTTGCGCGAACGTTTAGAGGATATTCCTTGTATTATCGATCATATTGTTCAACGTGAAATGATGAAGATTCAATTTTCATCACAAGCAATCGCAGAGTTAATGCTCTATCATTGGCCAGGCAATGTTAGACAATTAATCAATTTATTAGAGCGAGCAGAAGTTTTTTATGGTCATATTACTCTTGAAGAACATCATGTTAGAGAGCTACTCAAATATGAACCACAACACTCCTTAGCCTTTATTGAAAAAAATAATACTTTGATTTCATCAAAATAATCCTATCTTGGCTTCAAAGTTGCATGACACTAAGTAAGTCTTATTTGTAACAAGATAAACATGAACTTAGTTTTATATACAAAAAATGATGAATTGAAAGAGTTTTTTAAAAAAGCCTTACCACCATCATTACAAAAAGAGTATTTTAATCAAGAGGCAGCACTTAAAGATTTTTTAAAAAAGTTGACAATTCCAACACAAGTTATTCTTGATAAAGATACTTTTACTTTTAGTTTAAAGTCTTTTTTACAACAAAATAAATTTCATCATGTTATATGTGTCAGTCATGTATTAAATTTTCACGAGTCTTTAGAGTTAATTCACTTAGGCAGTATTGTCATTACATGGCATGAATTAACGTATTTAGATTGGTGGTGGAACCGGAGCATGATTTCTTTTCAAAAAAGAAAACTTGAAGAACTTAACCATCACGCAGTTATTTTTATTCCTCATACTCAAGTATTAAAAATACGACATTTTTTTGAAAGTTCTATATGGCGCCTCTTTTATCAAGCAAAACCAAGAATACTGACACTAGATGGTAGCGATCATTCAGGTAAGTATCTTGATTTATGTTTGATTTTTTTTAAAACAATGCAGCGTCATAATACCCAAGAAGCTCTTGCAATTGCTGTGAAAAACTTTAGCGCTATTTCACCGATGGGTTTTAGAGAACTGTTAAAAATCTATAAACAGTATGAGCCATTTTTCCAAAACTTAAAGCTTTTTATCTACTTTGATGCCAATCATTCTAATTTTGATAGGGCTTTTGATAACTGCTCTACGCATCTGAATTCAAAGATCTTTAGGTTGGATTGTAAAAAAATAGAGCGAATGAACCAAAAGTTATTAGCAACTGAGCAAACAGAAGAGCTTTATCAGCATATCAGTCAGTTTCTCCTTATTGAGGAAGCTGCTTTATCGTGGAAAAGTTTAGTTTAATAGAATTTGATTAATCGCGATAATTTATCATACTTAGTAAAAGAAGATAGTTTTTTTAATGGAGTTTTACAAAAATGAGTATTCAATCCACCTCATCAGCAGATGGCAAAACATTGACGATAGCTGTTAAAGGACGCTTTGATTTTTCATCATTACAGATTTTCAGAAATGCTTATGAGAAGGTAGAAATCAAGCCAGAGCATTATCTTGTTGATTTAAAAGAATCAGAATATCTTGATTCATCTGCATTAGGCATGCTTTTGGCATTGCGTGATTATGCTGGTGGCGATACCGCTGATGTTAAAATCATTAATTGTAGTAATGATGTTCGTAAAATTTTGCTTATTACAAAACTTGATGAATTATTTGATGTCAGTTAATAAAGATGATTATCCCAACACTAGAGTGTACAAGGCATTGTAGTGTTGGATTTGTTTTATCGAACACTCACCAAATCCTCCATTAAGAATTTACAAAAGTCAATTTGGGCGCAGAGGGATTGTGAAACTGTATAAGATCGGTTGATCTTGATTCTAGATGGCATGTTTCAGCACATGAACTACCCGCACATCATTGATTTTTATGGAGTAAAATTCATTCGAACGTTCTAAACAGTTTTTTTTCTTCATCATAAATGAAAAGCTCTCCATGATGAATATCAAAATACCATTGGTGAATGGTTAATAAATTTTTTTTAAGACGATCGCTGATCCATGGAAAGGTCAAACAGTTTTGGTATGAGCAGATAAGCGCTTGTTTTGCATAGTCATCAACAGACCAGTTCTCTTTATCGATATCGCCATTAACGATACTAACCCATTTTTCAATAAAATCACTCTGATCATTCAGTTGTTTAGAAACTAAAGCATGAATGCCGCCACATTGAGAATGTCCAAGGATAATCATTTCTTTTATATTGAGATAGTTGATACCGAATTCTAAAGCGGCACTTGTCCCATGATAGCCCCCATTTGATTCAAATGGAGGGATAATATTAGCTACATTTCTTATAACAAACAATTCGCCCGGATCACATTGTAAGATAACACTGGGGTCTACTCTAGAATCAGAACACCCTATAACCATGGTGGTAGGTCTTTGGCCATTGGCTGATAATGCTGACATTAAAGAGGTATTGCCAGAGACATATTTTTCTCTAAAGGTTTGATAACCTTTCATGTATTTATCAAGTAGACTGTGATGCATTCTAGAGAACGACAATAAGGGTTTCTGTGCATACTAGTTTAGCTTATCAGAAAGATTATTGCATTGCATGCTCATAACGTCTTTATCAACTTAATCAACGTAATCAATTTGTTATTGTTTTTTGTTTAAATGTGATTGTCATAATATATTAACTCAGTATTGTCTCTAGTTTTGTTTTTGCTATAAATAAAACATTAGTACAAAATAATTAGGTTTTTATGTTGCAGCCAAAATTGAACAAATGGTATCAAGATGCTGAAAGTATGGATATTTTTAAGGTTGTCGATTTAACTGAAGATTCAGTAGGTATTCAATATGCTAATGGATTAATTACTGAATTTAGCATTGAAGATTGGTTTCAATTACATCTTTTGCCTGCGGCACAACCAGAAGATTGGTCAATGGCGTGGGATTTAAGTGAGGAAGATAAAGGACAGATTTATAATCAAGATGAAGATCATCATCATAAAACACATATTTTAGATGATGATGATGCATTTCAAGCGTTTGAAGAAGATCTTAGTCTAGATGAAGATGATGATTTATAAGACTGAAGAGTTGATTGCCGATCAGAAAGTGGCAATCAACCTATTTTGCTAGTATAGAACGATCGTTTTTAAGATCCATAAGTAAATCAATATCCTGATTGTTTAAAATAAATAAAAGAATAATCCCGGGGAATGCTAAGAACGTATCAAGTGCAAAAAGTTTATTCCAGCCTAAAAAGTTATAACAATAACCGCTTAAAAAAGAAATAGATAAAGCAAGACTTTTAGCACTCGCTATCAGGGTGTATAAAAGTCCTTTACACGATGACTTTCTGATGAATTCAGCAAAAAATCGAGCAATAATAATGGATTTAAATCCTAACGTTGTGTTTTTAAGAAAGATAAAGAAACAAAAGAAAGGTTGATTATTGTGCAACTGCAATAAAGAAAAAATGCTGAGTGATAGGGCATGCAATAAAGTGATAACCAGTAAAGTTTTAAGCAAAGAGTGTTGAGTAAAGCGTTGGGTGGCAATAAAACCTCCAAGAGTGAAACAACATGTTCCCCATATTTTTGCAATGACCGCTATTGTCGGATAGTTAAATCCACAGTCTAAATAAAAGATATTAACAAGGGGACTAATAAAATCATCGCCCAAGTTGATCAAAAACGCTAAGGATAAAATGAAAGGATAACGCTTCATTGTTATATATAATTCTTTCAGAGAAAGACGACTTGGTTGATGAAAATGATCATGTTTATGAAATAATTCATTCATATGAGGACTGATGAGCAGAAAAGTGCCGAATCCAAAAAAGAGTGCACTACAGAAACAATAAGCATAATGCCAATTCAAATAATAACTCATACACAAGAGACTGGCTTCGCCTGCATAAAGACCCCAGCGAATTCCAAGACGTTGAGCAAATATCCCTGTATTGAGATCTTCTGATGTTAGCAGTTGAATTTTTAAGAAAAAAAGAGAGCTTTGAAACACGATAGCGCAAGAATTAATAATGATTCCCACTATAATAAGACTTGTTTTTGTGAGATATGGGGCCATTAATCCTAAATATGTTAGGCTTATGGCTAAGAATAATGCACTGATCCCCATCCAACCTTGCCAATGATGGGCATAGGTGTATGAGCTAAAAGAATAGCGATCTAAAAAAGGTGCAAACAGTATTTTGAAAGAATAAGGCAGCCCCATTAAGCTTAATGATGATAAAAAACTGGGAGTAGATCCCATTGTAGCAAACCAAAGATTTAAGCATTTCCAGGTTAATAACGTTGGCAGTGCTGATAAAAAACCCATGATAAATATTAGTAATTTAATGTAGCAAATTTGATTTTTATTAGGCATTTTCAAGTGATTTTTCAAACTGAGTTAATCGTAACATGTTAAAATCGTTATAACTAGATTTTTTAATTGAATTATTTGGAATACTGAAGACAATCATGATTCCAGGCAATGATAAGAAGAAACTGACAATAAAAAAGATTGGCCAAGAGGATCTATCAATCAAGAGCCCACTTAAAGAAGAAGTTATAATTAAAGGAATAGCTTTAATAGAAGAAAAAAAGGCATATTGAGATCCGGTATGATGCAGACGACTACATAAATTAGAAATTAATGTTGCAATTAAGGCTGCTTTCATCCCTGATGTAAAATATTCAGCGGTTACTGTTAAAATCAGAAGATTTGGATCGGCTCCCTTTAAGCTTAAAAGAATCAATAACAAATGAGAAAGAGCTCGCGCTATTGCCGCTATGCCTAATGTTCTGATGAGATGATAGTGTCGAGCTAGAGCTGCGGCTAGTAAGCCTCCACTAATAGAGCAGAATAAGCCAAAAACTTTTGCGATATTTGCAATTTGTATCGGCGAAAATCCTAGATCTAAAAAGAATAAATCCGTAATACCTAAAATTAAATCATCACCAATATTAATCAACAGTAAGAGTCCAAGGATTTTCTTCCATTCTGTATTGTTTTTGCGGAAATATAAAAAAGGAATCGCAATGGTGCAGTACAAATGAACTAATATTGGCTGTTTAAACACAAAAGGATGTTTTTTTTGGATGACAGCTAGGACTTTGGGCTCATAGACGCTTTTTGTTTCTCCAAAAGATTGTTCTGGAGTTGTGGTGTAAAGAGCAATACTTAAGACTAAAACAAAAGACAGTGAGTAATAAATAATATGCCAAGGCAAATAACTCATTAAATATAGTGCGCCTGCATGACCAATTAATTTCCCGATTCTATACCCCATAATGCCAATTGCAACAGCTTGAGGAGTTTCATCATCATTCAAAATTTCAATACGATGAGCTACCGTTGCTGTTTGATTGATCGATGCGCATAATGAAGTTATAAAGCAAAAAAATCCTGTCCATAATAACGATTTTTGAGCCCCAACTGTGCCTAATCCTATTAATGATAAAAGCATCATCACTTGCATAGCAATAGCCCAGCCACAGCGTTTTCCAAAGTAGCGTTTTAAAAAAGGAGGATGATAATGATCGACAATCGGCGATAATAAGAATTTAAATGTATAAGGAAGTCCGGTTAGAAACATGAGTGTAATGATACTGTTTGAATACCCAAGTTGTCGCATCCAAATACTGAGTGTTTGCCAAGTTAAGACACCAGGCAAACCATTTGATAGCCCACCTAAGAAAAAAAGCAGCATTTTATGATTTATTACAGATTTTTGGTTTTTTCTAATCATCTTATAAAATACCTTGAAGACACACTCTTTAACTTATCGACCATTTTTTTATGATAAAAATAATTTTTATACCATAAACTATACGTTATAGCTTAAAAGATACTCATTAAGATTGTCTCTTTTTTGCCAAACATTTACAATCAAATTGAATTATCTTCTGGTGTGATTAATGGAAATAACGCAAAATAATTATTTAAAGTTAGTTGAAAAGCTTAACGAAGCACTTTTTGCTTATCATACGCTCAATGAGCCTATTCTTTCTGATCTAGAATATGATGAGTCTTATCGTTTGTTGCTTAATATTGAGGCTATGCATGCTGATTGGAAAGTAGGATACTCCCCGACAATCCGTGTAGGATCGGAACCTGAAAAGAAGTTTGAAACTTATTTACATAAAATTAAAATGGGTTCTTTAGAAAATATCTTTACTCAAGAAGAGTTTATTAAAGAATTATCGACCTGGCAAGATACACTGCAAGCTCACCCCGAAGTCGTTATTGAACCCAAAATTGATGGTTTAGCACTTAACTTGGTGTACCAGTATGGGATTTTAACGCATGCAGCAACGCGAGGTAATGGTATTGAAGGTGAGCTCGTTACAAAAAATGCTAAAACAATCAGAAGTATCCCTTTAAAAATCAATGACAATCATCCTTATTTAGAAATCAGAGGAGAAGTGTATTTTACGTTAAAAGAATTTAAGCAGTTAAATGATTATCAAATGCATCATCAACAAAAAACCTTTGTTAATCCCAGAAATGCAGCTTCTGGTTCATTAAGACAACTTGATAGCAGTATCACAGCTTCTCGTCGGTTATCGTTTTTAGCTTATACTCTTTATGGCCATGAAAAAATCAACACTCAAAAAGAATCGCTTGCCTGGTTAAAAGCACAAGGTTTTTGTATTGCTGAAGAAATAGTGTCTGCTCACTCTTTAGAAGAAGTCTTAAAAGCCTATGAGAGTTTTGCAGAAAAAAGAGCTTTTATGAGTTATGAAATTGATGGACTCGTTATTAAAGTCAATCGTTTTGATTATCAAGCTGAACTTGGCGAGGTGCAACGTAGCCCTCGTTGGGCAATTGCTTGGAAGTTTCCTGCAACTGAAGTTTTATCCACTTTATTAAATATTGATTATCAGGTTGGGCGTTTGGGGGCGATTACCCCTGTGGCACAATTAGTACCAGTCTTTGTATCCGGGGCTCAAATTCAACATGCAACATTACATAATTTTGATGAATTAGAGCGTAAAAATCTTCTTATTGGAGACAAAGTCTCTGTGCGTCGAGCAGGAGATGTTATTCCAGAAGTCATTAAAAGCTATGAACATTTAAGAACAGGTCAAGAGCGTCCTTATATTATTCCTCAATACTGTCCAAGCTGTGCTAGAACTCTAGTCAAAAAAGACGCTCTTTTAGTTTGTATCAATCATGCACACTGTCCAGAACAAATGATTCAACAAATTGCTCATTTTGGCTCTCGTGACGCTTTGGATATGGAAGGACTCTCTGTTCAAACAGTACGAAAATTATGGGAAGCTGATCTTATGAGATCGCCTGCTGATTTGTATGCTCTAACAGAAGAACATTTCCTTAAACTTGAAGGTTTTGCCAAAAAATCTGCACAAAAAATGATACAAACTATTCAACGAGCTAAAAATGCGCCTCCAGAAAAACTCTTATGGGCTTTTGGTTTGCGACATGTAGGACTTTTAACTGCCAAGAAAATATTTGAAGTCCTTAGCTGGGATCAGTTTTTAACAGCAGATCTTTCTACGCTCATGGCTATTGAAAGTATTGGGCCTATTATTGCGCAATCGATTGTGGATTACAAAAAAGAGCCTTATTTTTTTCAGCAGTTAAAGAAGCTCAAAGAATATGGTTTTAAAATCCATGAGACATTAAAAAAAGAAGGCAGTTTAAAAGGGATCACCTTTGTTATTACCGGGAGTTTTGAGGATTATCCTCGTGCCCGGTTACAAGGAATGATAGAAGAGCTTGGAGGCAAGATAGGTTCTTCAATAACGAGTAAGACTCAGTATCTCCTTTGTGGGAGCGATCCTGGTAGTAAGCTTGTGCAAGCTCAAGAAAAAAGAATTACAATTCTCTCTTTAAAGGAATTTCTGCAAATGGCATCAAACTCTTCCATTTAACTGTTCAGGTGACTTGATAGCAATATTTTACTGAGAATAAATGTAACTTACGTATCGAGTGCTCTAAAGAAAGAGCATGGATTTTTTCTATAACAAGGTGAGGTGTTAATCTTTTTTTAGTTTTGGACCGCTATATGATGCTGGAATATTAGGCAAAGTAGTGTATGAGCAAATAATTGCTGAACACACCTGAGCACTCATAGGGCTTATATTGACAGCAAACATCAACGGCAATGCTAATGTTTTTAAAGCGTCTTGATTATTCAGTATATTTTCAGGTTGGTTCTGTATTAAAATTTCTTTCATTATTAAAAGCACTGTGATTTTTTTCATTTGTTCATTATAGACAAAAAACTATAAATATTATTAGATTAACTCGAAAAAATTATACAGATGACGTTCAAATCATCATGCATTTGGCTGATAGAGTTTTTTACAATAACA
>RFNU01000027.1 GCA_009927065.1 bacterium
CTAGGCAGTGTGTAGATTTCTAACGCAACCAAATCAATGTTGAAACAAAATGAATAAAAGATAAAAATGTATCTGCGCATTTGTCAAAGCGAGAAAAGATTCTTCTAAATTGCTTCAGTTTTCCAAAAAAGCATTCTATCAAATGACGTTCCTTATAAACATAAGGATCATAGTAGCGTTGAATCTTTCTATTCTTTCTTGGCGGAATCACCACTGTATTCCCGTGAGATTCAAGGTCTTTGATGAAAGCCTCTTTATCATAAGCCTTATCTGCAATCAGGCACGAGTGTTGAAATCCTTGAGTAAGATCGTCAGCTTGAGTGATTTCATTGCGTTGCCCAGCGGTAATTATAAAGCGTAAAGGATTACCTAAAGCATCAACAGCAGCATGAATCTTCGTTGTAAAACCTCCTTTACTCCGACCAAGAGCATGGATTTCGTGAGTATTTTTCTCATAGCCTCCAGCACAAGCATGAGCTCTGATTGAAGTCCCATCTATCATAATTTCTTGTAAATCAGGATCGCGGCTTTCTTCAAAAAGAATTGTCCAGATATTTTTTCTATTCCAACGCATAAAGCGTTGATGAACACTGCGCCAAGCACCATAAGTAAGGGGTAATAACCTCCACTGGCAACATGTTCGAGCTATAAACCAGATAGCTTCAATAAATCTTCTTAGTTTTAGTTCGTTTTTGGTTCTGATACCCTGAATTGCCGATAAAATACGAACTATTCTTTCCCATTCATGTTTTTTTATGTGATAATCCATATCGTTGATAGTGTTGAGTTTTTGTGAATCTACACTATCACACTTCTCTTCCTCTTAGAAATGTACACACTGCCTAGCAGCTTTGCTTTTTCCGCCAAATACAACCAACTCAGCTTTGCTGAATCACTTCATCATTGCAGTTTTTAGAGAGAATATTGTAAAAATATCAACAATATATTGAATATTTCAACCTTTTGTTTTTTGATAGACCAAAAAATCGACTTTATAGGATGATCCAGAAGGCCGGTTAAACGAGCATCCCCTTGTATTTTCGTTGCCAGCCCAGAACATCTTCTACAATAAAAAAGCTGATCGCTTTAGAAGTGTGGTCACCATTTTGCCAAAAAATTACAGCTAAAAAAGCTAATTTCCTCTTTGCTTAGCTCTTGTTCTGGGCTTTTCTCTGCCCGCCGGCTGTACTGATCTCCGTTAATCACTTTTGTGGTTTTGGACGATAGAAATTCTCTTGCTATCGAAGCTGGAGATTTTCATTCACCGAAGCAGGTAAGCTTACCGCTCATTCATGGGGGGAGTTCACAAATATTTCAGAATCGAAGATTTGGGCGTTTTAGATCACGCCCAGCTAAAAAGGATTATATGTTTTGACTTGAAAACGATTGAAGTCGCGAATATTTCTTGTCACTACAATAAGATTGTGCACTATTGCGGTCGCTGCAATCATCGCATCTTCGTTAACAGTATCCGATTCTTTGTGCATGAGTTTCGCCCAAATACGAAATATATCAGCATTCATTGGCAATATATTGTATGTTTGTGAAATTTGGATCGCCCATTCTTCAATCATCATCGCTTTTGCTATGTCTTGTTCACGAGTGATTTCAATTCCAGCTTGAATTTCTCCGATTGTTACAGCAGAAATATATAACGATGAGTCAGGAATGTTACGGAGCCATGAAACTAATTCAGGATAGGGTCTCGGCTTTCGTAATTCCGAAATAATATTTGTGTCTAATAGGTACATACAACACATCCTTATAGATCAGGCGGATTTCGACGCTTAGATCGGCCACGTTGAGGTATCTCTAATTCCTCAGTCTGACAGTCGGATAAAAGTAGAGATTTCAATGAAGGGCGGGCAGCATGTTGTAATTGGCGCCATTCCTCAATAGAAATAAGTACGGCTGTTTCTTCACCGCGGCGTGTAACGATTTGGGGACCTGCAGTTACGCATGTATTTAAGAGCTCACTAAAATGAGCTTTAGCTTCTTGAACGGGCCAGCTATTCATAAAAAAACCTCCAGGTCATATGACTAGTCATATGATTAGTTTAATACAAGCTGAACCCGCTGTCAAAAAAAAATCACTTATGATAAGTGGAGTTATCTGTAATAATTTCTATTAAACCGTTATCAAAAGTGAGGTTTCCGGCCTTAGCTAGAACCGGAAAAGTCGCCATGAGCCACTCTAAAATATCTTTTTAAACCCAAATAAATACGCCACACTGCCTTTATTAGTTTTCTTTTTACGCTTCGGTTTGCCGCATAAGCCTGTTATAATATTGCGATACATCTGATACCAATGCGCTGCAGCATTACGAAGGACTTGGCTAGGACACTCAAAGAGCCATGGAGTCAATT